>NZ_JBAWTG010000191.1:0-6322 GCF_037106235.1 Methylobacterium nigriterrae
GCAGCGACACACCTGACATCTCCGCGAGCTGCCGTTGGTCGATACCGAGCAGGGCTCGCGCGGCACGCATCTGGGCGGCAGTGATCAAGCGCATCATCCCCTGAGCAATGATGATTGATGCTTCATACATCATAATGGATGGGTGGAAAGCGAATTTGTATGCTCTGGACCGGTGCGTGCCCTGGCGCGCGCCGCGGCAGGGAAAGCTCCATCGCGTCAGCCGGCGCTTGTCGACGCCTTTTGCGTCAAGCCGCCTGACATGCGGTACAGATCGAGCTTGGCAGGCGTACTCACGCCAGCAGGCAAGCAACCAGTGCACTCAGGGAGACCTGAATGAGGGCAGGAAAATTCAAAGTCGTTGCGGCGGTTCTGGCCTCGGCCACGCCCCTGCTCCTACACCCGGGATCCGCGTCGGCCCTCGAACCGCAGGCACAACGTGGTCTCACCTTCGTGCAAACGAACTGCGCGGGCTGCCATGCAATAGGCCGCACAGGAGACAGCCCGTTTCCAGAAGCCCCTCCGTTTCGCACCCTTCATGAGCGCTACCCGGTGGAGAGCCTCGCTGAGGCGCTAGCCGAAGGCATCACCACGGGCCACCCCTCAATGCCGGAGTTCAGCCTGGATCCGGGGAAGATTGACGATGTAATCGCCTACCTCAAGACCCTTGAGAGATAGCTTGCCTAGTGGCGGGTGTGGCAGCGGTTTATGTGCATCCTCACGGAGCTGGGGAACGGCGCGGACAGGAAGGGTAGGGCAGGAGTATTAGCAGAAGACCTAATCGCTGTGGAAACTCGGGGCCGCCAGCCCGTTCGCTCGGGTATGTGGCAGTACGGTCGCGGCGGGAGAGCCAACGGTCCGCTATCCTGAACTCTCGTCAGGATCGCACCCATGCCGAACCCCTTTACCATCGTCATCAGCGGTTGCCTCAGCGCCGTTGTGATTGCTGGACTGACGTTGCTCGCCGACGCCTCGACGCGTGCCCAGCTCGATCGGGCCCTCAAGACAGCGGCTCGGGAGCGCCCACTGGCGTTGGCATCCGGATCCACTCTGAAACCAGTGCGGTCGCTTGCTGGCAGCGCCCTCGACAAGCGGCGCCTCGAAGCGACGATCCTGATGGTTAGCCGCCCTGGTGAAGAGACGAACTAGAACGGCACGTTGAGGACGAGCCTCCGAACTGCCCGCGTGAGGCGACCGTGATCTATGCTCGTTGCGGACTGATGTCCGTGTGCATCGTGGCAGGGTGGGGCAGGGCGGTGTCAATGCCCGGCAGAACCGCTTCCTTTCACGAGACGTCGTTGCGTTGGCCTCATGAGACTCGGCTGGCTCATGCTGACCCCGCTGGCGATGCGAGATCCTCGACCGTCGGCGGAGGGCAACCCAGGGTTAACAGGGACAAGAGTAAGACGATCTCTATAGAAGTGCCTCTGTTGTCCCCGGGTTGAGAGCGCAACCTGCCGAGGGTCTGATCACGTTCTTGTGTGGACCTACCCGAAGGCCGATCCGCCTCGCGGTGCGGGTAGAACGATACGACCGCCTCTGTCTCGCTTACATGTCGGAGGCCAGGCGGCTCGGGCAGCGGCATCCAGTGTGTCGGCTTCTCGCCCTCTCAGACTACGGGCTATCGTCCTTGCTCACCTGAAAGGGTTCAGCATGCCTGATGTGCCCATTGTCCCCGTCCCGACCAACAAACCCGATCTGCCGCCGGAGTGGATAGAGGCTGCCGAGACTGCAGCCCATAATCTCGGCTTCAGCAAGACGCTCGCGGATTTAAGCCCGGAGCACTGGCAGCTCGTGCTGGCCAGCGTCACAGATCGGATGAGGCTGCGCGGTGCGTCGCTCCCGCTCGGCTGGCGGCACACGCTCGCGCGGCAGGTCGGGCGCGGTATGGAAGATCAGGCCGCGGCGCACATTGTGGCGTTGCGAGCCAAGCGGGAGGAGATCGCGGCACATGTGGCCCATGAACTCGGGCTCGGAGATCTTGCCATGCTCAGCCCTGCGGATCGGGCTACGGTCGATCAGCAGACCGACGAGACCATTGAGGGATGCAGCCACGACGCGGCCGAGCCGGTCGAATGCTCGGATGCAGATCGGACCATGCGGCGCCTGCTGTCCGAGCATCGCGCCCTGAAGGAGTTGAAGGCCGACGAAGCCAACGTGCGCTTGGCTGAGGAGGGCGAGGTATTTGCCCCCGAAGATGACGCCTGAGACACTGCCGGTGCTTGAGGAGGTGCTGGCTACCAGGTTGCCTACCGAGGCCGTTGCGCTCGTTCAAGCTGGGCAGCGGCAAGCGCAGAGGAGGAGCGAAGATGGGGTCACGGGCCGCGTCCAGCATGGTGGGCTAGGAGCAGGTCGGCCTGTGATAGCGCCGGACGATCGACGGCGCGAGCGTCGGACACCTGAGTGAAGCTCGCGCAGTCGAGCCGGCAGACCCACGGAGTCACAAGAAAGCCGGCACAGCCTCAACCCAGCATCCCGGCATCTTGGAGTGCGCTCAGGGGCAGGGTTCACCGAGCAAACCGTGCTCGGTTGGGCTGGAGCGCAGCCGCTGCCTGTTGCCCCGCTCGCCGCAGAGTGCACACCAGCAGCTGCTGCATGAGCAAGGCTGCAAGCGTGCCAAACCGAACGGACTGATCATGTCGCGTCGTGGCAATTGTCCGGGGCCGCTTAGGCGGCGAGCTTCACCGCGGAAGCCGGGACGTTCTCGTTGCCGGCCACGAACGCTCGAGCCGGAGCGGCAGCCTCGGCCTTCGGGCTCAGACGCTCGGCCATGAAGATGACGAGTGCAACGTTAAAGAAGATGGCGGCGAGGAGCACTGCGATCATGGGAAGGGTCCGTGTGACGTTTGCGTTGCACCATATATCGCACTGCACAATGCTCTCTGGTATGCCAGATGCCACAAATGAGGGCTGCGCAGGCTGCATGACGCCGGCACTCGGCGCAGGGCAGCCATATCGCAGCCCAGACAGCAGAGCTTGTTGGAGTATGTGGCATCAGAGCGCGCTTGCCGTCACGCTCAGACCAGCAGAACGACGAGCGCTAGAGCGCCGATCAACGCCGTGCCGGAGCCGATCAGAGTGAGCCTGGAGGCTCTCCGAGGGGGCCGCTTGTTGTCGTTGGCCGCACGACGGCGCGAGCGCAGCAGATAGCGGCTCAGCGCGGGCTCCGGTGGCTCCAGCCAGCGTGTGACAGAGGCAAAAGCCTGGACGGCATACAGGCGGCGTTTCCTCAATGTCGTATTGGCAGTTCGCAGGCCAAGGCAGCCCACGGCTGTAGATCAATTGCAAATCGAGCAATTTCAAGGAATGCTACCGCACATCCGCGCCTGATCGGTGGGCTTTCTCCGGCCTCGCCGCAGGGTAGACTGTATTCAGCGGCATGGCGCCCGCTAGCTCAACTATAACAGCCTGAGACTAGCCAATCGTCATTCTTCTGCGCCGAGGCCAAAGGCCGAGCTAAAGCTGGGATGTGGCCTCATGGCCCTTCAGCCTGGGTCTGAGATGATGGACGAGCGCTACTCAGCCCCGCGCCATCGGGTGAGCGAGGACGGCTTGGTTGTGGTGGGCGAACACACCACGCTGCCCTGCATGCTCTATGACCGCTCGGACACGGGTGTTCGGCTCACTATGCCCGACGCCCGCTCCGTGCCGGCGACCTTCGTGCTGATCGCCCCGTGCTTGGGTGTGGCGCATGTCTGCTCGGTGGCGTGGCGCACCGATGAGACCATCGGCGTACGGCTGGATCGCGCAACCGCCTGATAGAACGACAGCCCGAGCCTACTCCCACGTCGACGCGCGCCGGCCAGCAGGGTCGGCTGGGTCGGATCCGAACGTCAGCGACGCGGGCGGGTCTGCCATGGTTTGCACCGTGAATCATCTGGCGAACCCTGCAAAGGCGTGAGCGGATGGATTTCAGCCTGGCGCAAGCGTGACCAGCGGTTTGTCCTTATCGACCACGTAGGTGATGGCAAGCCGCAGCGGTTTTTCGACCTTGCGCACGCCGTGCGGAACCTCGGCTGGAACCTGGAAGCCGGTGCCCGGCCTCATCGTTTGATTGTCCTGGCCCTGCACGTAGAGCTCCGCCTCGCCTTCCAGCACGAAGGCCGATTCAATGCCCGGATGAGTATGGCGCGGCACCTCGACCCCGGCCGGCACCTCGACCTCCATCAGGAGAGTGACGAGATTGCCCATGCCGGTCTCGCTCTTCTTGATGAGCTTGCGCCGGACGGCGCTCGACGGGCCTCCCTGCGCGGCGGCCTCTGATGCCAGGAAACCGCCGACACCCGCGCAGAGGAAGCAGGCCCCGAACCACCGTCGCGTCAGCATGCCCACCCTCCTGATCACCGGTGCGGCTCAGCGTAGCACGAACGATGGCAGACCATCAGGCTTGGCCCTTGTCGGACGCTCTCTCGTCGGCCGTTTGAGGTGATACAGGCTCCGCCGTGCGACATACGCCCGCCGCTGAACGCCTCTCAGGGTTGCCCAGGAAGTACGAGTAGGCCAGCAGGAAGCCGTTGGCGGCACGCGGCGTCGCGGCGCGGGACATGGGGCAGAGACACGGGCATCCTATCGCCTTCGGCCAGCCGCCAAGAGGAGACAGGTATGGACCGTTTCCCACCCACTTCCCGCCGCACACTCCTGGCGGCCCTCGGCGGGTCGCTCGCGACCCTGTTGCCTGCCTCCGCCAAGGCTGGCCCCATCCCCAGCGGTGAGGACGGCTCCTGCTTGCTGACGCCGCAGACAATCGAGGGCCCGTTCTATCTCGACCCGAAGCTCATGCGCTCGGACATCACCGAGGGCCGGGCCGGCGTGCCGCTCCGCCTGCGCCTGCGGGTCATCGAGGCGGGGCCCTGTACGCCGATTGCGGGGGCACGCGTCGACATCTGGCACTGCGACGCCAAAGGGCTCTATTCGGGCTATCCGGGGCAGGGGGATTCGCGCAGCCTCGACACCAGCGGTCAGACCTTCCTGCGCGGCACCCAGATGACGGATGCGGCCGGCGTCGTCACCTTCGAGACGATCTATCCGGGCTGGTACGCGGGCCGGGCGACGCATATCCACCTCAAGGCGTTCCTCGACGCGCGCACGATGCTCACGGGACAGATCTACTTCCCCGACGCGCTCAACGAGTTCCTCTACACGCAGGTCCCGGCCTATACGGGGCGCCGGGCCGAGCGCTTCATCGTCAACGCCAATGATGGAATTGCCAACGAGGAGGACCCGAACCGCCGGGCCTTCTGTGCCGTGAAGGAGGAGCGCGACCGTTATGTCGCCAGTCTCACCCTCGGGGTCGACTGCTCAGCCAGCGGCACCGACACTGAGCGCGCCGAGACCCTGACGGCTCTCCCGGAGCGGCCGCCCCGGGCGGGCGGCTCACCGCCGGGATTACGTGGGCCGGGCCGGTCGGCCCTGAAGGATCGGCTTGGGGCGCTGGTGCCGGGCCTGAGGCGGGAGCCATAGACAATGCGATGCCTCGGGGGCGGCAGCGGGCCATCGTCATCTCAGGCTGCTTCCCGCTCGATCCATGGGGGCCACCCCGCGCGGCGCTCGCGACAGGCTGTAGAACGAACTGCCGCTGCATGTGCGACTACGCGAGAGGATCCTCCAGGACCTGAGGCACGTGTCGGGCTCGAGTCGAATCATTGCCCTGCCTGGTCAGACGCTCCACGCGGCGGATTTGCTGAGCCGCGCGCCGATCCCGTTCGGCGATTTGCTGTTCCGCTTGAATGAGGTGCTCGCGCTCCCACCCTACCGGGGCCAACCACGACGAGAGAAGAAGGGGACGGACAACACCGTAATCTTCCTATCATAGCCGCCCTGTTGTCCCGGCTGCCTACGACGGACGGCGGCAGTGGTCCAATCTCCATTTCGGGAGGGCCGACCCATCGGGCTCACCGGGACGCCGGCACGGCCTCGTTCCGGATCGGCTCTCAGCAACAGTCAGCGCTCTCGAAAGCCCTTCAGAGAGCGCCGGACAGAGAATCGGTCCTACTGCACGACGCACCGTGAGAAGCCTCGCGGATTGGGTGCTATGGAACAGCCTCGCTCATTGAGCTCCCGTTATTGTGATAAACAAGTGCTTAGCAAACGATAGAGAAAATATTTAGCGAGATAATCAGAGAGTTATGCAGCTAAGCTCGGTGCTCAAGAGTGGTCATCTTAGCGGGCGGATGGGAAGCGCTGCACTCGCTGGCCAGCCTAGCGTGCTGGAATCACCAGAGTTCTCTCAGGGCAAGAGGCTCGGCAGGGCCAGCCCCGCCGTCGTCAGGCCGATGATCGCCAGCAGCGCCAGGACGATCGTGCGGAACCGGGCCTGGTCGATCCG
>NZ_JBAWTG010000192.1:0-6268 GCF_037106235.1 Methylobacterium nigriterrae
GTTCGTGAACGTCGACAAGGCCTTCATCCAGTTCGCCGGCTTCACGGCCGGTCGCGCCTCGTCGTTCTTCGACTTCTACGCCCATGACTTCGAGATCATCAGCGGCACGGCCGGCTCGGACGTCGCCTCGACGAACCTCCTCGCCTACACGGCCAAGCTCGGCGACGGCCTGACCGCCACCCTGTCGATGGAAGATCCGACCTTCCGCAAGACTGGTGTCTACTCGCCCGCCAACGGTGCCATCGCGGCCGCGGTCGGAAGCTCGACCTTCGCGACCTTCGGCGCGAGCAACGCGCCCGCGCCGGTGTTCCTCGGCTTCAACGCCGCGGGCGTCGGCACCGGCATCGGCTTCGTCGATGTGGTCGAGCGCAACCGGATGCCCGACTTCGTCGGCGCCCTGCGCTACGACGCGGCCTGGGGCTCGGCCCAGATCTCGGCGGCCGTCAAGGACGTCAACGTCGGCAACTTCATCCCCGGCAGCTTCCTCGGCACCACCGGACCCGGCGCCGGCGTTCCGCTGACGGCCGCGAACGCCGCCGTGCGGGCGCGCGTTCCCACCGAGTACGGCTGGGCCGTCCAGGGCGGCCTGAAGCTCAACATGCCCTACATCTCGCCCGGCGACACGCTCTACCTCCAGGGCGCCTACGGCGAGGGCGCGCAGCTCTACACCGGCTACTCCGCGTACACCGGCTCCTACATCTCGAACACGACCTCGATCCAGGGCTCGCCGTTCCAGCAGTACTTCAGCGACGCGACGCTGAACCCGGTGACCGGCAAGATGCAGCTCTCCACGAGCTGGACCGTGGTCGGTTCGTATCTGCACTATTGGTCGCCCGAGTGGCGGTCGGCCTTCTTCGCGAGCTACGGCGAGCTGAACTTCGCCCCCGGCGCCCGCTTCGCCCAGGGCCTCGCCACCACGATCGGCGGCGTCACACTGGCCGGATCGCCGGGCGTCCCCGGAACCCGCAGCTTCCTGCTGAGCCAGGTTCTGCGCGACAGCTACCAGATCTATGGCGGCGCCAGCCTGATCTGGTCCCCGGTCAAGGACCTCGATATCGGCATCGAGGGCATGTACACCAGCGTCGGCGTTCAGCAGGGCCGCGTAGTCGACCTGAACAAGAACTTCGGCGTCAGCGCGGCCCAGATAAACGCGGGCATCGCGGTCCGGACGGTCTCGTCCTACGACGGCGGTCAGGTCCGCGTGCGCGTGCAGCGCGACTTCTAAGCCGGCCCAAGAGAGTTCAGTTCAGCGCCTGACAGAACTCCGATCAGACGCAAACCTGGCTCTTCAACATCGGCTGATGAACATCTGAGGGCTCGGCATTCACTGCCGGGCCCTCAGTGCTTTTATGGCGGGGCGCGCCGGCGCCGGTCTAAAGTCTTGCTTTGCATGACTGCGTGCTATCCGCAGTGAGCTTCCACTAATTCTCAGTCGAACACGTCAGGGGACCAAACCGTCGTGGCTTCTGGACGGCGGAAATGCGTTGCAGGAAACGCTACCGGGCAGCGAAGGACAGCCTAGTGGTCCAATTCCGGGTTCATCCGCACTTTTGGTGCTGACGGAGTGTTGCGGGTCGATCAATGACTCTGTGCTGCAGGAGGTCGAACCCAGCACAGCCGTACATCTGCCGCTTGATCAGCTTGAGGCAGATGACCTGACCTTCAACCGGTCCATTGCTCCAGGGCTGGGTGATCGCCGCCGGTACGGCATCCACGTCCTGCCGCACACCGGCGGCGAAACCGCTCAGGCCTGTTGCGGCCGCCGTGTCCACCCAGGGCTCCAGGGCCGCCAGGTCATCCTGGCGAAGCAGATCGGCGAAGGCCCGCACGTGCCCGGCCGCGGTCCGAACTTCGGGCGCCGCCTCGCACAGCCCAGCGATGAAGGCGCGCTCGTTGTGGGCGAGCGTGGTCGGGCCGCACGCGAGCAGACGTGTGGTCCGGCGCGTTGAGGGCGCCTAGCGGAAGGTGGGACGATCCGGTGCTGCGTTCCGTCGGCGTGCGACCCAGCGTCGAACGATGTCGTAACCGCCACTGAAGCCCTGAGCCTGGAGTTCCCGGTGCAACGCGGCGCTGCTGCGGAGCCCTTCCTGCCAGCGCGCTTCGGCAAAGCCGCGATGACGGTCGAGCAGGCTCGGTCCTGGTGCACGTCGATACAGGACGTACGTGCCGGCGCGCAGGTATCTGCGCACGGTATTGCGGGCCAGTCCGGTCCGGTGCGTGATCTGCAGAATTGGAAGGCCCTCCGCCCCAAGACGCAGGACGTCGTCGAAGCGCCTGCAGCGGTTCTCGCTCCGTTGCGACAGGGGCGGCGCGGACGCGGGCACGGGGGGCGTGATGCCGGGAGGAGTCCCAAGTCCGGCAGCCTCCTGGATCTGCCTGTGGTGCCGCGCCACGATGGAGCGGAGTGCTTCGGAGGCATTGACCAGAAGGTGCCATCGGTCGCCATTTGGATGGCGGCGGGTGCACCGATGCGGGCGGCCTCAGAGTAGGGGCCCGCCCGGTCCCGGCTGACGACAGTGATGTCCGGACGGGCGGCGAGCCATTCCCTGATGGGAGCGGAGGAGCGACGCGGCAGCAGAGCCAGGACGCGACGGCGTTCGGGATCGCAGACGATGGTGCCGTAGCGGTGCCCGCGCCGCCAAGCCCAATCGTCGATGCCGACCACCCGCGGGGCCGGGTATACCCGCGGTGGATGGCGGCCGATCAGGCGCAGGATGGTATCGCCGCTCACCGCCATGGACAGCCGCCGCGACAGCCGGGCTCTGGCCTCGCCACCCAGCACCAGGCCGATCTCGGCCTGCGCCTCGGCCACACGCATGGTCCGGCGCGCCTTCAACCTCATCAGGCCCGGGATGCGCTCGACGAAGACCCGGCCCGGGCAGCGGCTGCACCGGAAGCGGCGGACCTGAACGCGCCACGTGACGGCTCGGTCCTGCCATGGCAGATCCTTGAGCGTCCGCCAGTAGCGGCTATGGACCCACGAGGAAGCGTGGCCGCAGATTGGACAGACCGCCTGCGCGGCGGTGGCCCTGGCAAGGAGCAACAGCCCGGACGGGCCGAGCGTCAATTCCTCGACGTGCAACCCATCGGGCATTGTCGGAAGCGACGGGTTCGAGAGCGGCATCCCACGGCTCTGTTTTGACGAGGATCAACGCCCGGAGGGCCGCTCAGGCCCCGTCAGCACCAAAAGTGCAGATGAACCCAAATCCGACGCTTGTCCGCCACTCAACACAAGACGGGCCGCAGCAGTTGGAGCGCCTTGGCTGGCCGAGACGGCCCCGGGGTCGTCTCTACTCGGCCCACACCGCCCCTCAGATGCGGCAGCGGTCTTGGGCGGCACACAGTCCACGTAGCGGGAGGGCCTCCGCAGAGAGCGGTGGAATGAGCCCTCTACTGGTGCGGGAGGCAAACACCGACTCGCTCCCGTTCTACGAGCACCTGGACCTCGGAGCTGCGCCCCCAGCCGTCACGGGCAAGTGGCGGCGCCAATCAGCAAAGGTCCGTGCCACCGCCGAACTATGGAAGCGGCTATCAAGCGCGAGATTCGGGCCTCTAGGTGGGCCGCCCATTGCTAGTGGACTCGCGGCCTGCATGCGCCGAGGCTATGCAATTGCGTATAGTAGGGGTCTTGACCGTTCCCAAGGCAGTGGCGCTAAAACGACCTGCGCAGTGGGTAGCACAACATCCTCAGTCCAATAAACTCGGTTGGCATGAAAACTAGCGAACTGAATGAAGCACTCCATCCGGATAGCGGCGGAGTAGATGCAGCTTTAGCGGCCGAAAAGGAAACGGTCATAAGGAAGTTTGGTCTGCTCGACCCGACCGATTGGGACGACGAATGTGAAAGCGAGCTAGAGAAGGGCGTCAATTTATTCAATGAGCTGGTTAAAATAGAAGTCGAGTATAGGGCAGAATATAACAAGATCGTCGGCACAAACATGAACTTGGAGGGTTTGCGTAAAAAAATTGCGGATCTAGGCGAGCAAAAATCGCAAATTACTCTTGATATTAAAGGTGCAGCCTCTGGGCTGGATCGTTCAACCCGGGCTGCTGCTGTAAGCAGAGTCGCCGCGATAAACCGCGAATTGGCGGAGGCAAAAAACCTGGTTCGTTTACATTACAACGACCAGAAGGAGAAAGCGCGTGCCGAGACGCGTGCGGCAGAACTCGTGCGACGCTACAAAGTAAAACGGGCGAGACAACTAAGTGGTCTCTGGTGGGGAAATTACAACGCCGTTGTTAAATCTTTTGAGCAGGCCCGTCGAGCGGCGAGCAAAGCTGGGAACATCGTGAACCCCAGAGTTTTTGATGGAACAGGTCGATTCGTGAATCAAATTCAGGAAGGTGTTCCTGCCCAAGATCTGCTGAGCGGCAAGAATTCACAAGTTAAGGTGGGAATCGTTCCTGCAGAAGCATGGACGCACGTCAGCCGTGGTGAGCGGAGGCGCCTGCAAAGGACTCATCTGCGGGTGACTGTTTGGGTGCGCGAGGGAGTTAGACGGTATGTGACTTGGCCAATGATTATGCACCGTCCAATTCCAAATGATTGTCTCGTGAAAGAAGTAGTCGTTACACGCCGCAAGGTTGCCGGACGCTGGAACTGGACGGCGGTTTTTATTTGCACAAGGGCCCGGAAACATCATGAGGCGGACATTGGTGCGAAAAAAACTGCTGCGGTTGATATCGGCTGGCGGTTGGTTCCAGAAGGCATTAGGGTGGCGACAATCTTGCGAAGTGACGGCGCATCAAAATTCATCCACTTGCCGCGAGATTTCATCGAGGGTTTTGCTTTTGCAGACGAATTAAGAGAAAAACTTTTTAATCATCGGCGGAAAATGCTCAACTTCCTCAAATCACTTGACTTGAAAGATGCTCCCTCTTCGCTCGCAATCCATATCGAGGCTGCCACCCGCTCGCCGGCGACGCTTGCCTCGAGATCTGCTCATCTTTTGCAGGCATGGAGAGAAAGCTCGTGGCGACCTGAGGCCAGCGAGCAGCTTTCGAGTTGGCGCCGAGATGATAGAAAGCTGTATTTGTGGGAAGCAAACCATAGAAAAAAACTTATTGGCCGGAGAACGAATTATTATCAAATAATTTCGCGGGATATTGCTCAATATGCAAGCCAAATTTTGCTAAATCGGCTACCGATTGGCGAGTTGGTCAAGAAAAATAGTCGAGAGATAAGCCAGAACTACTATCCTAGGGCGGCGGGCTGGTACAGAACTATTGCGGCGCCATCTGACCTTGTGCATTGGATCGTTCATCAGTGTGCAAAGGCCAGAACACAGATTCGCCACATCGTTTCCAACGGGCCGGCTCCCTGTCCGTCTTGCGGCTCTCTTTCGCGCTTGTCCCGTGGCGACGTGCTTCATCAAGTTTGTGCGGACTGCAACAGATCGTGGGATCAAGATCTCGCAACTTGTGAAGCGATGGTCCGAAGCAACTTTGGAATGTAGAAGTTTCTGCAACAAAGCGGCAGAACACGCGTGAGATCACCGTAACGGCGGGGAGTGGTGGCGTCAAGCAGCTCGATAATCGGCAGCCGAATGATCCGAGGCACGCACGGCTTCCGCAGACCCGACAATGCATTTGACCACTACGTCCAAGTCAGGATCACGCGCAGTCCGCCAAATGGCGAGCCTGCGACCTGCATCAAGGCGCCTGTCGCCTCGGCAAGGTCACGGGCGATGGCTAAGCCGAAGCCGGTGCCGGGCTTGCTCTCGTCCCAGCGCTGCCCGCGGCCAATGCCGCGCATCTCCTCCAAGGTCATTCCAGGGCCGTCATCGTCGATCGTCAAGGACGTCCTCGTAGCGATGACCGAACCTGAGATCACCACCTGCCCGCGTCCCCACTTGCGGGCATTGTCGAGAAGATTGCCCAGGATCTCCATCAGGTCGCCCTCGTCCCCGGGAAAGACGACGTCCTCATCAACCGCCACCTGCCACTCGAGCGCGGGCGCAGCGGGCAGGCGGCTCAAGGCGCCGACAAGGCGCCTTACGACCGGCGCCACCGCGCAACGGCGCTTCTGCAAGCCTCCCGCGGCCGCCATCCGCGCCCGTGCCAGCGCCCGCTCGACCTGCCCCTCCATCGCCGTGGCCTGCTCCTCGATCTCCTGGCTCAGGTCCGATTGGACCTGTGCGTTGCGGCGCGCGAGGGCATGCAGGATGGCTAGAGCTGTTCCCGGTCAGGTAGCGACGGCCAAGTCGTTTTCGTAGCCGGCTGCGGCGAGGTAGTTGCGGCACTCCTGCGGAGTGAAGCGCGTGAAGGC
>NZ_JBAWTG010000193.1:0-6265 GCF_037106235.1 Methylobacterium nigriterrae
TGGCCCTGGAACAGGAGCGCGGCGTCCTCGACCCGGATCGTGGCCCCGGCCTCGGCCGAGACCTCGCGCGCCGCCCCCAGGCCGAAGCTCGGTCCGAGAAGCTGCCAATCCAGATCGTCGATCGTGTTCACGGCGATTGCACCGCGCCAGTCTGGATGCGCGGAGCACCCGCGGTTCGAGCGCTATCGGACGAGCGGCGTGACGTTGACGCGCTCGGTCACACGGAAGCGAGAGCCGATCGCGCGCGTCCGCTCGGCTTCGGCGCGACCTCACGCGGGAACACTGATATCATGATGCGCGCGTCTTCGAGTGTGCGGGTCCCAAACCGTACGGGCGCCAAAAACTGAAGGAGAAGCCCAGTAAGGCTCGAGCATCTATCAACAAGAAAACTTGTAAACCAATCGCTTGCTGCGGCCGGCCGTCCCCCGCCGCGAGTTCCTGATCTTTCGGCCAACGCGGGAGCGCGTCCGGGGAACATGAGGCGGCGTCGGGTGCCTGCCTCGTCCGCGCCCGCCGAGCGGCTGCAGCCCACGATGCTGGCGATCAGGACGACCGCTTTATCGCGCTCGCCGCTTGCCGGTTCCTGTCTTGGTCCTCACCGGTTGCTGCCAGTCAGCTGTGCCGTTTCCTCCAAAGGATAACACAGGACATGTTGCAGTCGCCGAGCAATCAAATGATTGCTGGCATCGGTGCCTCCGAGCACAGATTTCTCTGAGTCGGGCGCTTACCAATCTCCGGGCAACCAGCCTGGAGAACGGCGATGTTGGCATCGGTGACCCGCCTTGTGCGGCATTGGTACTGCACGCGACGCGCTTACCGGGAATTGGAGATCCTCGACGACAGAAGCTTGGCGGATATCGGGATTGGTCCCCACGAGGTGCTCTATCGTCACACGTGGAGCTGACCGAGCGCATCACGACGCGCGTTGAACGCGCCAAGTCGCGTTGCGGACTGGTGCATGCCGTTCCGTGAAGCCCGGTGCATGGACGTCGTCCGGTTCCCGCCGGGCCTCCGACCCGACCGGGCTGAAACGGGACGTGCCTGCTCCGGGACAATCGCATCCCCGCTTGCGAACGCGGCAGGCGCAGTGTTGCGGAACTTGTCCGAGCGCCACGGTGCGGCGGCTCGCCCGACGCGCGGCGACAAAGCAGAACAAGAAAACCAAGTTCCGGGCCGAAGTCTGGCTCTTGTGAGGCCGCTCAAGATTATCGCCCAAGTACTGCCAAGCTGGAAGCGCACAGGCACGAAGACATGTGTGCCGCGGCACAATAATTTCTCGGCTTTGGGCGCATCGTGTTCGCGATCAGGGGGAGTGGGAGGTGATCATGCAGGTCATCAATCGCCCGCATCTCGACGGCACCATCATGGCGCTCCTGGCTGTCACGCTTCTCCTGGCGCTGTCCTTGATCACTGTTTCCGCAGCCAGGAATGTGTACGACGCGCAGACCCGCGAAATTGAGCGCGCTCTTCGTCATCTCAGCGCCGCACCGTAAGCAGATGCAGCTGTGCCGTACAGTACAGCTCCACCACGAGCGGGCGCTGGCCAGACAAGATCCGCTTGGCTTAATGGGCCGGCGATGATTGAATAAGCGGAAGAATCGCCGCAGATGCAGTGAGGACACACAGGACCTTGCCGGAAGTTGAAGGCATTCGGCAGCCAGAGCTCAGGTTGCTGGTCTGAACCCGTACAGTCTCTTCATAAGGCGAAGGTGATGTGGAACCGCGCTGCAGCATGCGGCGACAGGAGCCCATGGCCCATGACCGTCATGATCTCGGATCCGGCGAGCGGCTGGCCCAGGACGTCGGTTCCGCTGCTCTCCTGCCCATTTGTGCAGCGCCTGATCTCGATCCTCTCGGAGGATCTGTCCGACTCCCCGCGCAGGCAGGACGAACTCCTGCTCAAGCTCTTGCTGGCGTTGGAGATGGAGGCGGAGAACTGCGACGCACCGGACGCTTCGGTCAATATGATCGCGCGGGTGCGTCGGCTGGCGGGAATGGCCGCGTGCCGCGCCGCGCAGTCGGGCCATGCACCGTGACCGGTCACCAGCGTCGCCGTGAGCATTGATCCGGCGATCGTGGTTCGGAACGCTCGGTCAGCGACAGCGCGCAGGGGGCCGAGCGGCTCGGCCCGGATCCGCGCGCCCCGGAACGAGTGGGTCAGCCATGCATTGCCGATCATCCCGCAGGAGGTCACCATGACGGAGAAGAAGGGCCACGGCAGCGCGGCGGCCAAGAAGGCCAACGCCAAGGCGAGCCGCGAGGGCAAGTCGAATCCGCGAACCTCCTCCTCGGCCCAGGCCGAGCTCGGCAAGAAGGGCGGCAAGTCCAAATCGTGAGGGCTGGGCCATCCGCGTTTGATCCGACGCACGGTGCCGCCAAGTTCGACAACGGCGCTGGACGACCGAATCCGCGCCCCGGCGGCAGTCAATCAGTGAGGGCAATGCCGGGGTCAAACAGATAGCCGAGCGCTTGCACGTGCAGGCCGATGCGATGGCGGGAGCGTGCATGAGCGCGGCTCCGGCGGCCGCCCTCCGGCATTGCGCGGAAGCGAGGGAGCCTCGCTTCCGCATCTTTCAGGGAGCTGGGCGCGCACGACCACATGGCCCTATGCCGGGCTAGCGAACATCCGACCCGCGCGGCCGAACTACCCTGTTCGCTTCGATCGGTCGCGCTGATGCATAGCGCAAAATTGACCCTCTTCAGCCTGAAAAATGTCAGACATTTCAAGAAAGTTATCGCCTAAAAAATTGAGAAACGTCGCCCAAATCTACGTCGCAACAAGCATGCCATAGCCCATATTTCGGTTGTGGAGTGTACAACCACCATATGGGCTCAGAGCGTAGAGACAACACGTCCGGGCAAATAGCTCGCAACTTCAATCGGTGCATTGTCTGGAAGTGAGGATCAGCGGAAGATGCGGCATCAGAGAAAGCATAATACGACGATCCATGCCTCGTTCTGCTGGAATTTCAAACGCAATTTCGAACGGCTCAAAAATTAACTAATTAATATATCGGCCGAATTTGAGTGTGATCAAGAAGTCTTCCGCGTGCGATATGGTCCACGAGGCCCGTACGGCTTCTTGCGAACCTGCTTCGATGTAAAAGGACTCAAGTCTTTCAGTCTGATCAAGACGCCTGAAAGGGTATCGTCACCCTGTAATGTCGCGACTGCTCGTATTTCGCCACGCCGCGTGGCAGATAGTAGAGTGGAAGTTGAAACTAGACACCGACGAGGTGCTTTCGAAACAGCTGCCAAATATTCCGTTACTGTAGAAACTACTATAGTATTGCTGCAGAAGAATTTGAACCAATCATCAATATCTTTTTGGCGGATTAGATATCGGTGCTTGCCGCCAGGTTTGCCGCCGGTATTCCAGACCGGAATGATTCCGCAGCGAACAAGCGCCTTAACGAATCCGGCGCCGACACCAAGTCTCTTTGGAAGGCGTGCCAAGGGAACGGCGTCTAATAAATCAGCCTGTATACGTCCACATTCGCCTTTTTCGACGCGAATTGGTACGCCTTTCTGCGTCTTCCGCGTGGTGTCTGGCGGCAGGATGCACCCTCCCGCGGTGGGAAGGTCAAGGCCTTGGATCCGGGGCTCAGCCTTCGAGGCCTATGCCTGCGATCCTCGACGCGGCAAGCCCCGCAGCTCGCCGGACGAGACGAACCGCGAGGGTGTCGGTGGACCATCCAGTCGCGCGCGAAGGCTCTCAGCGCCTGCTGGAGCGTCAGCCAGATCTCGTGGTCGTGGCGGAAGCCGAAAGAGCAACGGACCACATTTGGGCTTTAAGCTCAGGGCAGCATCGCCATCGATGCCCTGGCAATCCGCTCCAACTCCTCGCGGGGGGCCCCATCCCGCGCCTGGACGGACATGCCCTGCAGCACGGTCGTAAACACTGCAGCAAGCGCGCCGACGTCCGTCCCAGGCGGCAGGTCGCCAGCCGCAATCGCGTGTTCGAAGCGCCTCAGGAAGTTGGCTCGACTGACCTCGCGCAATGCCTTCATCGCGTCGTGAACGTCCTGCGCCTCAGGAGAGACGTTGGCGGTCGCAAGCACCACCATGCAGCCGCAGGGGGCGTCGAGCGAGGACAGCACAGCGGCCGCATCGAGCAGGAAGCGCTCCATCGCTGTTCGCAGGCTCGGTTCCTCGGCGAGCTTCTGCCAAGGCGCCGCCCAGTAGGTCGTCTCATAGTGCTTGACGGCCTCCATGAAGAGCGACGCCTTGTTGCCGAAGGCGGCGTAGAGGCTCGGCGGGTTGATGCCCATGGCCGCACACAGCTCGCCCATCGTCGCCGGCTCGTAGCCGCGCTTCCAGAACACCTCCAGGGCGCGGTGGAGAGCCTGCTCCCGGTCGAAGGAGCGGGGCCGTCCCTTGCTCCTGTGCGGCGTGATCGCGGTCATCGCGTCCTCGGTGTCGTTTCGCACATCAGGCCTCAGCGCAGACGGTTCGGGGTTGACGGCCTGTAATGCCCGTTACAGATGTAGCGTCAGTAACGACCGTTACAATAACCTATCCCGCACGAACGTCAGCGCCGCGGCGAGCTTCCCGGCGCAACGGAGACTTTTGCCTAATGGCCAAGCTGTTCGAACCCCTTACCTTGCGCAACCTCACCCTGCGCAATCGCCTCGCCGTCTCGCCCATGTGCCAGTACCAGGCCGAGGACGGGTTCGTGACCACCTACCACACCGTCCACTACGGCAAGCTGGCGCTGGGCGGCTTCGGCCTCATCATCGTCGAGGCGACCGCTGTCTCGCCGGAGGGGCGCATCACCCACGGCGACGTCGGCCTTTAGCGCGACGAGCAGGTCGAGGGGCTCGCCGGCATCGCGGCCTTCATGAAGTCCCAGGGCGCGGTCCCCGGCATTCAGTTGGCCCATGCCGGCCCGAAGGCCAGCATGCAGCGGCCCTACTACGGCGATGGCCCGCTGACCGATGCGGACATCGCCCGCGGCGACCGGCCCTGGGCCATCGTCTCGGCCAACGCGCAGGCGGTCGACGACGGCTGGCTGGTTCCGGAAGCGCTCGACGCGGCCGGCATCGAGAAGGTGAAGGCCGACTTCGCCGCGGCGGCCAGGCGTGCCCTCAAGGCCGGCTTCGAGGTCGTGGAGATGCATGCCGCCCACGGTTACCTGCTGAACTCGTTCCTCTCGCCGCTCACCAACAAGCGGACCGACGCCTATGGCGGAAGCCGCGAGAACCGCATGCGGCTGCCGCTTGAGATCGCTCGCGAGCTGCGCGCGATCTGGCCGGCCGACAAGCCACTGTTCGTGCGCGTCTCGGCGGTCGACGGCCTCAAGGCCGGCGTGACCATCGAGGACACGGTTGCTTTCGCGCACGAGCTGAAGGCCATCGGCGTCGACGTGGTCGATGTCTCTTCGGGCGGCGTCGGCACGGTCTACGAGCACCCGAGCGGCTACGGCCACCAGGTGCCCTACGCCGAGCGCGTCAAGCGTGACACCGGCCTGAAGACCATGGCGGTCGGCCTGATCGTCGATTCGTTCCAGGCCGAGCAGGTTGTCGCCGGCGGCCATGCCGATCTTGTGGCTATCGGGCGCGAGGCGCTGCGCGACCCGAACTTCGCGCTCAACGCCGAGCAGGCGCTCGGGGCCGCCCCGAAGGACGCGCCCTACGAGAATTGGGTGCCGCAGCTCGGCTGGTGGCTGAACGGGCGCGAGCGCAAGATCCGGCGTCTTGGCGCCTGGTCGAACGGCGAGGACGTCGCCGCCTGAGACGAGCCTCAGCCGAACCATACGCAGGGGCGCCACGCCGTGGCTGCCTCTGCGCATCCACATGCCGGGGTCGCTGCTCCTGGCCGTGGTTAAGCCAACTGCTGTTTCATCTCAGGCGAAGTTGCGCCGACGCGGCCGGGTCGACTGAAAGCCCACTCCACTCGGGGCTCTGCATGCGACGCTTCTCTGACCGTCGAAAGGTCTGCTTGCCGGCAGCCTGATTGGCCTTGAACGACCGTACGTGGCCGCAAGCGGCCTGTCCGCTTCGGGGCTCAAGCTCTATGGGTAAGCGGACGTCCCGCGGTGCTCAGGTGAATGCCTCAATATGACCCAAAGCGGCCTCTGGGAACGCCCGCTTGCGGGCGGCCGGCTGCAGACCCAGACCCTTATGTGTGATCCAGAGTACGAATTGGACGCTGATCGGCGTGCTAATACTACTGTGTCACAAGAATGGGGTGTATGAGGGGTGATCCGATCTCGTGCAGGAGCGCGGCATGGATGCCCTGAACTCTTCGTTGGCCGACCAGCCGC
>NZ_JBAWTG010000194.1:0-6155 GCF_037106235.1 Methylobacterium nigriterrae
GCGCTCGGCCTCGGCGTCGACGTGCGCGTGATCGGCCGCGTCGGCGGCCGGGTCACGGCCGCCGTCACGCTGTCACTGGCGGTGCTGCTCGTCATCAGCCTCGGGCTGATCCACCTTCTGCGGCTCGGCTGAGCGACGGCATAAGAACCCGAACGGCCGCGCCGCCTGCGCAGCGCGCGGCGTTTTTCCGGGAATAAACCGCGCCGGCCGGTGATCGGGATCCGCAGGGACACCAACGTCCCGCATCCGCGGAGGCCGCAATGACGCAGGATCCTGACAGCCCGGACATGCCGGACACGATCAGCCGGCGCGGGGCGCTCGAATGCATGGCCTGGGCCGGCACCGGCCTGCTCTGGTCGCTCCAGGGCGGTCTGCCGAGCGCGGTCGGACTGACCCGGGCGCTCGCAGCCGAAGGGCCGGCGGCCTTCACCTTCCTGCAGATCAGCGACAGCCATGTCGGCTTTGCCAAGCCCGCCAACCCGGACGCGCTCGGCACCCTGCGCGAGGCGGTGGCCCAGATCCGGCAGCTGCCGGCCAAGCCCGCCTTCATCATCCACACCGGCGACATCAGCCACCTCTCGAAGGATCAGGAATTCGACGATGCCGACCAGATCCTCCGCGAGACCGGCCTGCCCCTGTTCTTCGTGCCCGGCGAGCACGACTTGCTGGACGACGAGCGGGGCCGCTCCTACCTCGACCGCTACGGCAAGGGATCGCGCGGGGCCGGCTGGTACAGCTTCGACCGCGAGGGCGTCCACTTCATCGGCCTCGTCAACGTCGTCGACCTGAAGGCCGGCGGCCTCGGCGATCTCGGGGCCGAGCAGCTCGCGTGGCTCGAGCGGGACGTGGCGGGCCTCGCCTCGAGCACGCCCGTCGTCGTCTTCGCCCATATCCCGCTGTGGACGGTCTACCCCGAATGGGGCTGGGGCACGCAGGACGGGGCGCGGGCGCTCGGCCTGCTCAGGCGCTTCGGCTCGGTCACGGTGCTCAACGGGCACATCCACCAGATCGTCCAGAAGGTGGAGGGCAGCGTCACCTTCCACACCGCGCGTTCGACGGCCTTCCCGCAACCGGCGCCCGGCACCGCCCCCTCGCCGGGACCGATGAAGGTGCCGGCCGGCGACCTGCGCAAGTTTCTCGGCATCGCGAGCGTCAACGTCGTCCGCGGCGGCGAGCCGCTGGCGATCATCGACACGCCGCTCGCCGGATGAGCCGGCCCCGTCGCTCCATCGATCAGGACGCTCCCATGCCCTTACCGCACGCATCGCCGCGCCGCCCGGCCGGAGGCCGGCTCGCCGCCACCGCACTGCTTCTCGCGCTCTCGACGGGGCCCGGCGCGATCGCGGCCGAACGGACCGGTGCCGGTCCGGTCGTCATCCGCATCGACAACTTCACCTTCGGCCCGGAGACGGTTACCGTCCCGCCGGGCACGACCGTCACCTGGATCAACGGCGACGACATCCCGCACACGGTCGTGGCGCAGAACAAGCTCTTCCGTTCGAAGACGCTCGATACGGACGACCGCTACACCTTCACCTTCCAGGCGCCGGGCGAGTACGCATATTTCTGCTCCCTGCACCCGCACATGACGGGGAAGGTCGTGGTGAAGGACCCGACGGGCTGACCCGGCGCTGCGCGAGGGCCGGCGAGCGGGGGAGAGGCCGCATGACGACAGCTGGGCTCACGGCTCCCGGACCGTGCCGGACGCCGCATCCGGCCGGATCCGTCTGCGCCTGGATCGCGGCGGCCCACCTTCGCCTCGCGGCTCCGCGGGGGGCGCTCGCGATGGCGGCCTCGGGCCCGTCCGACCTGATGCGCCCGACCGAACGAACCGGGCCGCGGGACGGTCAGGCCACGCCCGCCGCCCCGGCGGCGCCTCCGACCTCCGGCGGCACCGCGTTCCACGCGGTCGTGCTGCCGCATCTCGACGCGGCCTACAACCTCGCCCGCTTCCTGACCCGGGACGCGGACGCCGCGGACGACATCGTGCAGGACGCCTTCCTGCGCGCCTTCCGGGCCTTCGACGGATATCGTGGCGGCGACGCGCGGGCATGGCTTCTCGCGATCGTGCGCAACTGCACGCGAAGCTGGGCGGGCGAGCGGGCCAGGCTCCGGGCGATCTCGGAGCCGCTCGCGGCCCCGCGGGCGGAGGACGGCGGGGATGCCGAGGCGCTCGAGATCTGGGATCCCGACCAGTGCACCCCGGAGGCCGCGCTCCTGCGTGACAGCGAAGCGGGCCTGATCCGCCGGCTGATCGAGGCGTTGCCGGAGGCCTTCCGTGAGGTTCTCGTGATGCGCGAGTTCGACGACCTGTCCTACAGGCAGATCGCCGAGATCACGGCCACGCCCATCGGCACGGTGATGTCGCGCCTCTCCAGGGCGCGGCAGATGCTGGGCGCCGCCTGGCGCCGCCAGGACGGCGAGGCTCGGCCATGACGAGCGGGCGCGATCTGTGCTGCGGCGAGGATGCCGCCCTGCTGCATGCCTTTCTCGACGGGGAACTCGACGCGGCCAACAGCCTGCGATGCGAGGCCCACGTCGCGCTTTGCCCCGCCTGCGCCGCCGAACTCGACCGCCTGCGCGCGTTGCGCGACCTCCTCGCGCGCGACGGGGTTGCCTGGCGCGCGCCTGCATCGCTACGCGCGAAGGTCCTCGCCTCCCTCGCGGACGAGGCGGGGCGCGCCGCTCGGGCCGGCGAGGCCGCGCCCGCGCGGCCGCTCGCCCCGAACGGGTGGGCAGCGCGCCTGCACGGCGCGGCGCGGCGCTGGACGGGCGTGCCCGCCGGCCTCGCGCTCGCCGCGAGCCTCGCACTCGCGGTCCTGGTGATGCGGCCCGACCAGGGCCCGGACCTGCCGGGCCAGCTCGTCGCCGGTCACGTGCGCTCGCTCCTGGCGAGCCACCTGACGGATGTCCGGACGTCCGACCAGCACGTTGTGAAGCCGTGGTTCTCCGGCAAGACCGACTTCTCGCCACCGGTCGTCGATCTCGACGACCGCGGCTTCTCGCTCGTCGGCGGCCGCCTCGACTATGTCGAGAACCGGGTCGTGGCCGCGCTGATCTACATGCGGCGCGGCCACGTCATCAATCTGTTCCTGTGGCCGTCCGACGGGCGCCGTCCGACGGCCGGCGCCCGCGACGGCTACAACATCCTGGGCTGGCGGCAGGCCGGCCTCGCGTTCTGGGCCGTGTCCGACCTTAACGCGGTCGAGCTCAAGGAATTCCAGGACGATTTCGCCGAGCGGTCTCCGCGCTGAGTCGCTCGCCCGATCTCGGCGGACATGATCTCGGCGGAGAGGCATGGTCCGCCGCAGCGGTCGTGGCCGAGCGTCAGGCCGGTGCAGACGTCCGACCTCGTGCCGGCACGCCTCGGTGTCGCCCTGCACGGCGACCTCGCCCTGACGGCCGGGGCCGCCCTGACGGCCCGGGCCGCCGCCTCCTGATCCCTCAAGCCCAGGCCCGACGCATCAGCAACATGCCGCCTGTCGCCACCTCGGCAAGAGGCCATGAGGCAAGAGGCCATGAGGCATGGGGCGCAGACGGGAAATCGCGGTGGATTCCGGAGATCGGTCCGGTTCCGCAATCGCTGCGCGAATCGTCGCCTGAACGATCCGGGTTTTCGGGACGCGCAGACACCTGACGGGACGGGCCGCACAGGGCGGACCGCGACGGCGGCAATAGTGCCGAAGCCTTGGATCAGTCTTAAAAAATCAAATTCTGGTAGTGATTTAGCGCAATTTCTCGCAGCGAAACGCACTGTATCGGCGGCATGCGTGCACAATAAAAGTTTATAGATTTTTAAAATCCGATCGCCGTAGCCGTCCGACCTGATACGAGACTGTCTAGCGATGCACATAGTCCGATCTCTGGTCGGCTTTGTGTGAGGTCTAGAAGGTTAGCGGAAAACAAGGCCGGCGCTGCCGATCGCGGGAGGCCGTCTCGGCGCGAGGTTCGCGGCGTTCGGCCGTGCGGAAGCAACGCAGCTCATGTCAGGAGGAGGGTGTCGGATGGGTTCGTCACGTTTCGGATTCTGACCTGACCGGTATTTTGGACCGGGCCAGTTGCGAGGCTACTGCATGGTAGCGGTCATGGGTAGGCGGAAGGCTACGTCCGAGAAGCTGACGGGCGCGGGCGGCCGATAGCCCAAGGACGAGTGCGGCCTCACGCGGTTGTAGGTGTTCTGCCAAAGACCGATCACGGTCTGCGCTTCTTTCAGCGAGTGGAATATCTCCTGTCGTAGGCACTCGTCCCTCAGCTTCTGCTCAGAGATGTCCGCCTCCTTGCAGGCAAGGGCGATGCTCTTGCCCTGGGCTGCCTGCACCTCGATCTGGCGCAGCATCAGCACCACCTGCTCCGCGCTCGGCCTCTGTCCTCGCCTCATCTCCAGCTCCTCCGGTCCGGGCTGATCCTCGCAATCAGCCCGGTCCAAAGCCAGCCGGTCAGGTCACCCTAGGCTTTGCAGGCACTGTGCTCAGAAGCTCAGATCCAATGGACATATTCTCGTCGTGACGACAGGTTCCGGAGGCGGCAGTTAGCGTGACCCTGCTGTAAATTTCGTGCTGCAGCTGATCACCCTCGCTCTGGCGCGAGATCATCGCCGACGATGCCGCCGGATTAGCTGCGTTGACGAAGGGCCAGGTGCCGGTTGAGACAACCGGCCGCGTCTGCTCTGCATCATCTGCGTATTGGCATTCGTTGTTTGCTGCTGTTGAGCCGCGCGACTCTGCGCCTGTCCAGCTAGAGAGTTGTTGATACTGTTGATGTTTGAGCTGGGGGAAACTTGGGCCAGCGCCGGTGTGGTGGCTGCCAAAGCGACGGCGAGGACTCCTAGGAAAGCTGACGCACGCATGATGTTCCTCCTGGGCAACGTATTCAGGTTTACACTGACGACGCGCCTCGGACCGGCAGGTTCCACCTGAGGCCGAGTGCTTGAGGCCCTTGCGAGCAGGTCAGGATCTATCCGGATTGTCGAAGCATACCTTTTGCTGTGAAAAGTCAGCTTGTCTGCTTCGGCAATGCACCCGCTCGGCGATCCGGCCGCCTATTTCTGCTGGGTTCAGGCAGAACAGGATTGCTTCGAACTCGTGGCTATCTACCAGGTGGTACAGGCGTTCCAGGCGGTACTCGAAGGGGAGATCATCGGAGCGGGTGGCACAGAGGGGTAAAGGCACTTCGCCGGAGCCTACCGGTACCACACTGTCTTGCCCCCGATACCACCTGGCCTCGCTTGGTTTTGCTCTGCAGTACCATTTGCACCGCCTGTACCACCCTACGGAGCCCCGGAAGCATAGCAGCCTGCCTGCCTCGGGGACGCTTGTGCTTCCTCCCAGTCCGGCAGGTCCGACTTCTGGCAGGCGAGCGTAGCGCGCCGATTTGCAGCCCCTCTGTGCGTGATGCGCCCCACGGAAACGCGCCACGCAACAATGCAGATTCTGACGCGATCATGCTGAAACAACGCCTTCGTAGATCCGTCCCATGACGAACCTCAGTCACGCCCCTGCTCGCATTCCGGGCCTCCGTCTGCTCTGGTGTCCACTGGCTCTGGGCATTGCCGCGCTCGCGCTCGTCGTGGCCTGGCTGATCCGACCCCGCAGTCTCGATTTCGACAGCGAGGGTTTCCTGTCCTCGGCGGTCGGCGCTGTCGGCATGCTGATGGCGCTATCGGCGCTGCCGCTGCCGTCGCAAACGGACGAAGCCTGACCGAAGCGAAACGCGTCTCGGCGGCTAGCGTGGGTTGGATCGAGCGCCCCGCTACTCACAGGGTTTAGCCGTTCGCCCTATCAGTTAGCAGCTATGTTTTACCATTTGTTAACTCTGCGGCCCTGTGATCCCGGGACCGGGAGGTTAACCTCCTGTTTGTGGGCGAGCTAGCTGACCGGGCGCGCTTTGGCCCGATCGACCGCGCCCGCGGCCGGATCTGGAGTGAGTTGATGGACTTGGGCAGTGTTGTGGCCCCTCAGCAGATACCTCGCTGCAGCTCACTGCAACTCGCTGAGGGCAGAACCATGTTGGTGCGCTCCCGATTGCATGTTCTTCGGCGTCGATCTGCTGGCGGGTTCGAGGCGGACAGTGTTTGGGTTGAGGCAAGCTCAACCGAGGCTGCCATCGTCCAGGCTCGCTCCGTCGCGGCCACGGTCCTGGCAGACGCCGCAGGCATT
>NZ_JBAWTG010000195.1:0-6152 GCF_037106235.1 Methylobacterium nigriterrae
CTGGGCAACCACTGCGCGCAGAGCCGCAACGAGCTGTTCGTGAACCTCAGACATGACACGCTCCGTGAAGATCTGTCGGGAATAGAGCGCAGCGTGATCGGTACCGCGGTGCGGATACTCACCTGTGAACGCCAAGGAGGCGCCGCCCTTGTGCGGCGAGACACATCACGGGGTGACCGCACCTGAATCGACTAAAGGACGAAGAAGTCCCGCGGGTTCTCCAGCAACCAACCGCGTCCCGTGCGCTCCAGCTCGCCCTGCACAACGATCTCCCGGCCATCCCGATGCGCCTCAAGTGCCCGCAAGTAATCCTCAGCCTGAAGGTACACGCGAACGTTGATGCTGCCGAAATCATCCAAATCGGTTGCGATCACGACTTCGCGTGGAACAGTGTTACTAAAGAGGTCGGAGGGATTCTCTTTGGTGCGCAGGGTATAGATCGTGCCCCGGATCGTCCGGTGCTTCTCGAACTCAATGTGCCGCAGGAGCTTGGATGCCTCGCGGATGACCTCTCCGGAGCGGGCGTGTCTAATCTCCGCGCTCATCTCGGACCCGATGCCATCGGGTGCACCCCACTCGGGTGAGAAGGCGATCTCGAAGCGAACGTCGCCCACGTTGGGAGCCTCGACGAGGTCCGCAAGCTCGTCGCATGCGTTCGCGTTCAGACCGGTCTTGAAGCCTTCGACGATCTTCGATGGGTCTTCCTGGTCGATCGCGGCCTCAACCGCTCGCAGGCCGCGCGCGACCCGTTGCACCGCCCGCCTCGAAAGTGGGAGCGTGTCCTTTAAGTCGGCGACGACCTCTGTCGTATTAGGACCGACGTGGGACTCGATCGTGAACCCGAAGCTGCCCCGGAAGGTGTGCCCGAACCGACAGTCGTCTGCGTAGCGCTGCGCGACGGTGTCCACCCGCTCGAAGTATGGGCCGGAGTGTAGCTCCGCATGCGCCGAAGCAGCTAAGATGCGCCGCAAGCATCGGATGGCCTCCTCGGCGGTGCCCAGCTTGATCGTGTCGTGGCGGATGGCGTGGTCTGGGAGCCGGGACCGGATGATATCGTAGCTGATCGCCCGGATCGCTGCGATGACTTCCTCTGGAGGGCGCTCCTGCAGCGCGGTGAGCGTCTGGATGGCTAGCGTCAGTCGCTGCCCGGCGTCGCGGGCCCGCGAGTTGGCGGACAGCACGATTTCGAAGTCGTCGTCGGAGCCCAGGCTGAACAGCTCCAGCCCACTGCGCAGGACATCGCGCCGCCATCCGGTCGCGGAGAGATACCGCTTGAGCGAGGAGAGCGGCACGCGGCTGATGTCGAAAGGCTCGCCCGTCATCGCCCTGACCGAGCCTCCTCGCGAGCGGTTGCCATGATGCCCCTCAAGGCGTCAGGTGTCAGCAAATTGGTGCGTGGGATCCGGATCTGGATGCTCGACGTGTGATCCGTCGGGGGCCCCGGTGGTAGGTACCAGTAGCAACAGTGCCTCAGATGGAGTTCGGTCTCAGAGTTCACCAGCCAAAGGGTGTCATCCCTGGGCAAGCAGAGCAGGATGAGGATCATCATCATCTGCCCTTCCTCGCGGTCCGTGAGGTTCCGATGTGCCCGCGCGTCTAGGTCGTAGACAACGTCTTCCCCATCATGCCGCCAGTCGACCGTGGCCTTCATCTGGAAAGCGACCGGAAAACCTGTTGGCACCCGCTCCCGGCCCCGCATCTTGACGGGGTGGAACATGCCATCGACGCCGTAATCGAACACCGGGGTTGCTGCGAGGTTCAGACCAGCGCGGCCCGCGAGTGCATGGACGTAGGCGAGCGACAGCAGTTCCTTCGTATGCTCAGGGGTAATCACGTCCCCGCCCTGGCCTCCAGCGGCAGCAACGGCCTGAACGGCCGTCTGTAGCCCGCCATACCATCCTGTGGGTTGCTGTCTAGTTGAGAGTATGGGCCCCAGGTAGGCTCGCCCCAATGGCGGTCAGCATGCGTTGGCTGTCCCCTTGCGCACGGCCGCGTCGACTGCCTACGCCTCGAAATGACGTACTCGCAGGGCCCAGTCGGCTGTGTGGCCGTCGAGGCGAGCATCGGGCTGCAGGGCGGGCCAATCCCGCACAGAGCCGTGCCAACGCCCCGGTTAGCCCCGTAGGTTGGCCCTCCCGAAATGGCTGTCGTGGCACTGCTGCCATTAGGTATGGGGCTGCCGGGACAACGGGCCGGCTCTGATAGGAAAATTATGGTGTTGTCCGCCTCTTTCTTCTCCAGTCGTGATTGGTTCCGGCAGCGTGTATCCCCGCACGTCAAGTATTGGGGCCGGATTTCACTCAAGCACGAATTATGTCAGGCGAGCATGGAAAACCTTCGGGATGATCTTCGTGGTAAGCTGCGTCGCTGTACCTTTCCGCCCTGCCGAAAGAGTTGAGGATCGATGCCGGAACGAGCCACTCTTTATATCCTTTTTCGCCTCCTTCATCAAAGTAATGCTCCGAGATGTCGACGCTACATGGCAAGATTACCCGCAGCAGGGTATCCCCTGTTGCTCCCTCGTTGCAATCGACAGGTCTATCGGACAGCCAGACACCCTTTGCGTTAATACCGATCAAGTAGGGGGCTTCTTCGTCGCGGAACCCATGCCGTAAAATCGAATCTGCCTTTTCTTCCGTGGTTCGGCGATAAAAGAATTGGTCCATCGTTAGCGCCCTCTCTTCTATGTACACATGTCCCGCGGCAAAACTGCCGGCGTGTTTATGAAAGTTCAATCTATTATACCACGATCACACGCAGAGCACTCCGGCGCATCGACTTAGCGCATGGAAATTCAGTTGTAAGCACAATACCCACTGTGGTCATACGGCAGAGGCATGGGCATTTCGAGATAACATCGATAATCGGCAGTGTTTCATGGCACCAGGGTGCCGTTATGAGGCCCTCGCGAATACGATCAACCTGCCCTGCTGGCCGAGTCGGATCAGGATCATCGTCTCGACACGATGAAAGTGGCGACTCACCACGTGAGTTTTGGGCAACTGTCGCTCGACCGCCCTGTGCTCGCCGACCTTGGACGGCAGGGATCGTGACACGGTCTAGTCCTGGTGGCCGCCGGAGCGGAATGGCTTCGCTCGTTTCGCTCGTTCACGGCAGATCACTGATGCGGGCCTCGGCTCCGCTCTCCTCACCCGCGGACGTCGCTCTTGATCCTCGACTCGGAAACGCGGGACCGCTGCCCATCCGCGTGATCTTGGGAGCACGGTCGCCTCCTCGGCTGGTGCCGAGCGGGGCGTGCCCCGACGCGAGGCCGAATTCATCAGGCCAGTGATTGACAGCGACAGAGCGGCCCTCTCCGTCCATGCCTCGGGGACACCGTGAAACTGACCGCCCGCATCGCACTCTGATGGCCCTATGCCGGCATCATGCCCCCCTTCGGGGACAAGGGGAGACTTTTTATATAGATCATTCTTTTCTCCTCCCTGTAATGTCCCTCGTTGTCCCCGACACGGGTTTCCGCTCTCCACTGCCACTGGGGACAACGGGGGACTTTCTATAGGGATTATCTTTTCTCTCGTCCTGTAATGTCCCCCGTTGTCCCCGGCACGGATGCCAGTCCATCACCGATTGCAGTTCAAGGGCCGAGCGCCTGCTCGACGCGCCATGGTCGCCATTACGAGCATGGCGACCATGGAGCAAACGGCCGGTGCTGGCCGGTTTCGTCGGTCGTCTCGCGGCCGTGGGCCAGCAAGGTCGCGATCAAACAACGACCCACCTGATCCCGCACGGCAGGAGCTGGCCGTTCCGGGTGCGGCCAAGCGAGACCGAGACGCGGATGTCGTGCACGAGGGCCGCAGCGGCGAATGGCATTCCCTTGAAGCCACTGTCACCAATGCACTTGCAGTTCGATCCGCACGGCAACTTGCTCGTCGATGCACACCCAAGGGGACAGCGTGGGACTTTCTATAGAGATCATCTTCTCTCTCGTCCCGTAATGTCTCCCGTTGTCCCCGGCGCCGGTACCCTCCCCGATCGGTTACAGGCCGAGCGAGCACCAACTCGACGCGCCATCGTCACCATGGCGAGCATGGTGACCATGGTGAGCATGACGACCTTGAGGACGACCTGAGGCCTCAGCGCGGCCCTCCCTCACGCCCCGCCCGCCTTCAGCGGGTAGAACGTGCCGTGCATGTTCCTGGTCTTGCTGCCGAACGGCACCGCCGGATCGGCAACGAGGCGGGTCATCTCCATGCCGAACCGGGTGAGCGACATCGTGCTGCCCGTCTGTGCCCGGAACAGCTCCCACAAGGCCTGTGCCCCCACGCCCCAATTGCTCGTGATCCGGCGGACGGCATCGCTGCCCACGTCAAGGTCGGCGAGCCAGGCCGCGAGCTCGCTCTGCCTGCGGCTCGCGGCCTGGAGCGCGAAGAGGCCGTCGAGGTGGGCCTCCATGGGCGAGGGAGCGAGCGCCTCGACCGAGCGCCACAGGAGCTCGTAGTTGGTCTCATTGACGATGTCCCAGACGCTGCGGTCGCCACGCTTCGCGGCCTCCCCGTTGCGGAACCTCAGCGTCGCGAAGCGGCGGTTGCCGGTCTCGTCGGCCACCAGCTCGTCGATCGGCGTGTTGGCCGTCCCGATCAGGGTCGTCCTCTGCAGGATCGTCGTGCTGTAGGAGGTGCCGAGCCGACGCCGACGGATCCGCTCGCTCGTGACGAGGCTCTTCAGAACGGGCACGCGCCGGGGGTCGACCCTCTCGATGTCGTCGAGGAAGAGCACCGGGTAGCGGTAGATGTCGCCGCTGCGCGTGTCGGCGACGTCGGAGAGCGGCAGCGGGCCGATCGCCAGCTCCTGCAGCGGGCCGAGGAAGTGCCGCACGAAGGTCGTCTTGCCGCTGCCCTGCTCTGGGCCGAAGACCACCGGCGCCAGGTGGTGCTCCACGGGGCGGCGCAGGGTCTTCTGCTTCACCTGCCAGATGAAGTGACCGAGCACGGCAGCGGCGAGCGTGGCGTCGGTCTCGAACGCGGCGCTCGCGAGGCGGAGCCACTCCTCCTCGGCGCGGGCGCGTTCCGACGGTGTGACCTCGGAGAAGAGCGGCCTGAGGATGAGCACCCGGCGCCGCTTCTGGTCCTCGCGCACGACGCGCCGCAGGGCCCGCTCCACGGCGGGTTTCCGCAGCCCGCACTCGCGCCAGCGGGGGTCGAGCAGGATACCGTCGACGAGCCATGGCGCGTCGATCTCGTCCATTGAGAGGCACGCCTCGACGTCGGCCTGGGTCCGGGCCATGCGGCTGTCCGAGCGCCGCCGCATCGAGCCGTCGAGGAGGACCTCGACGTCGTTCTCCGCCATGAAGGTCCGGACGACCCGCACCGGGTCGAGCCTGTCCTCCTCGGTCGCGCCGTTGTCGGTCCGCCCGCGGGCCTGGTCCCCTCGCCCGATGCCGCCCCACCTGCGCAGGGTCTGGTAGGCGTCCTGGACCCGCTGGAATCGCTCGGAGTTGCGCGGCCCCTCGCCGTTGAGGTCGGGGTGGCAGCGCTTCGCCGGCTCGCGGTAGGCCGACTTGATCTCCTCGTAGGTCGCCCCGGGCCGGACACCCAGAACCTCACAAGCCTCGCTCAAGGTCACGGTGGTACGCCTTCATTGAGATATGACGGCCCCGAGGGCCTCGGTTCACCGGGGGCCGCGCGAGGCGCCCTCCTCCGACGGCGATCCGCCGGGTCGCGCCTGTCGCTGCACTCTCGCGATTTGAGGGAGACGAAGGAGGCGACCCTCTACTCCACCCCCGACCCCGGTCCGCTCGATGACGGAGCCAACGGAGGAACTTCTATAGAGATCATTCTCTCTCCTCCCTGTAATGACCCCCTTGTCCCCAGGACGGCCGGACACCCCTCCCCTCGCGGGCGGGGACAACGGGGGAATTTCTATAGAGATCATCTTTTACTCGTCCTGTAGTTTCCTCCGTTGTCTCCTCATCCGAGAATTATCCTCTCTTCTGACTGGCAACTTTTCCCTCGCGCGCCCCTTGACATCCTCAACGCCGGCGATCCTCCCGGGGACAACGGGGGATTTTCTATAGAGATCATCTTCTCTCTTCGTCCTGTAATGACCCTCGTTGTCCCCAAGTACGTCCTCTCCTTCCCGCCGGCGGGGACAACTGGGGTTTTTCTATAGAGATCATTCTTTCCCCCTCCCTG
>NZ_JBAWTG010000196.1:0-6129 GCF_037106235.1 Methylobacterium nigriterrae
CTCGCTGCCTGGTTCTCGCTGCGTCCGCTGGCACCCACGCGCACCTCACGCTTCAAGGCCCTCACGGCATAGCTGTCGAATTCGCCAACAGTGTCCGACGGTTTCCCAAACACTTCAACCTGTTAGGTTTGTGTGTCTGGAAATCAAAATGCCGCGCGATCCCGGCCCATTCGCGCGGATTGGACGTTATGGAAGCCGTCGACTCAAAGCACCTCAGGAGCGGATCAGCTAAGGCTAACCTTCGGCAGTGGCGTCTGCAACGGCTTCTGTCCGGCTGTGTGCCGGAGCATTTCGGTTCAGTAGCCAGAGCGCGAGGCCGGTCAAGAGGCCACCCAGAGCCTGTGACAAAGTCAGGCTGGCACCCTGGATGAAGTACGAGAGCACGACGGTGAACAGCGGCATCAGAAATAGAAAACCGCTTGTCCGGGTCGCGCCGCCCCGCTCGAGGGCGGTGAACCAGAGGCCGAACGATCCTGTCGAGGCCGGGATCGCCAGCCACAGTAACCAGCCCCATTGAGGCACTGAAGTCTCAGCCGGCCAGCGTTGGCCCAGACCGTAGGCGAGTCCGAGCAGGACAAGCAAGCCTACAAGCATCTGCCAGAAGCTCAGCGCCCATGGTCCGATCGGCAAGCCCGCACGTTTATTCACGAGCGTCGAAACTGCCCAGCAGAGCGCCGAGGCGAGGCCGACCAACTCGCCTGCGAAGCGCTGCCACCGGACAGCAGTTCCGGCCCGATGCCGAGCGCCAGGACGACACCAGCGAAGCCGAGTAGGAGGCCGGCCACCCTGTCGGCCGACAATGCCTCGCCGAGGAACACACGTCCGAGCAAGGCCACCCAGATGGGATTGGTGAAGAGCAGGATGGCAGCCGTTGAAGCGGACACCGAGCGCATGGCGAGGAACAGCAGCCCCGTCACGGCCGTCGTCTGCAGAAGGCCGATCAGAATCGCGAGCGCCCCATCCCGCAGTCCTGCCTGCGGTGGAAACAGGGCCACCCGCGGCCGGTCTTTCAACAACAGGAGGGGCAGGGTCGCCACGGCCGCCACGAGGAAGCGCCAGCCGACGAGCAGCAGGGCTGGGACGCCATCCTGCAGCAGCACCTTCCCGGCGACGAAGCTGGATCCCATGAGGAAGGTGGAAGCCAGCAAGGTCAGGGCGAAAGCGGCGGCTCCATGCCGGCTTCCCTGGCGAGATATGGCATTAGTGATGATCGGCTGCCGGGATCAGATCGACTTGACCTCGCCGCCGTTCGCCCGGAGCGTCAAGCCTGCCGTCCGGTTCGGGCTTTTAACGGGCTGAGACCCTCGCTTCTTAGAGCCTGGTGATCGAGGGCTCCTAGGCGCGAAGGCGATGGCGCAGAAAGGGATGCCGGCCACGCGCGCGGAAAAGGGCAGGCTGCTGGCTCCCGGGGTTGTTACGGACACTAGCCGAGTAGTCCGGCGCGCCGGGGAAACACTGAAGCCTTCGAGAGCAGCTTTCCGGCCCCAATCGGCTCCCTCAGCCCATTCCTCCGCGTCCGTGCCACGATCCCACTCCTCGGAAACGGGAGGATGCTACGACGCTCTTCATCGTGACCGACCCCACGATCGCGGGTGCGCAAGGGCTTCGGCTTTGCCGGCACCTTGACCGTCCGGCCCATAGCATCTGCTCAGGCGATGCCAAGCAGGTGGATGAGGCCGAAGCTGACCCCGCCGAGTGCGATGAGCGAGAGCGTGACCGCCGCGGTAACCCGACCACCGGCCCTGGCCACGACCCGCACGTCCACGCCAAGGCCGAGGGCGGCCATGGACACAATCGTCAGGAGCGTCGCGACAGTTGCGATCGGGCCGAGCGCGACCTGCGGGATCAGACCGAGCGAGCGCAGGGCGGCCATGGTGAGGAAGGCGAGAATGAACCAGGGCACGAGGTGATGGATGGCGACTCGTCCCCTAGCAGGACGGCCGCCAGCGGTGACGCGGGGCGCGGGCCCGTCCGTCTCCTCGCGCAGGCGGCTCGCCAGCATCGAGAGCACGAGCACTACCGGACCGAGCATCAGCACGCGCACGAGCTTAACGAGCGTGCCGATCTGCGTGGCCACGAGCCCGGCCGGCAGGGTGGCGGCGAGCACCTGCGGCACGGCGTAGACGGTCAGCCCCGCGAGCACGCCGTACTGCATGTGCGAGAGGTGCAGGAGTGGCACGAGAAGGGGCAGGCCGAGCACTACGAGGACGCCGAGCACAGCGGTGAAGGCGATGGACGCCGCCACGTCCCCGCCGTCCGCGCCAATCACGGGGGCAACCGCGGCGATAGCGGAGTTGCCGCAGATCGAATTGCCGCAGGCGACCAGCACTGCCATGCGCCGCGGCAGACCGAGCGCCCGGCCGAGGCTGTAGCTGACGGCGATGGCGACGGCCACGACGGCAGCGATCCCGACGAGAAGGCCAGGGCCGGCCGCGAGGATGGTGGCCACGCTCAAAGACGCGCCGAGCAGCACGACAGCGATCTCGAGCAGCGTCTTGGCCGAGAACGCGATGCCTGCCCGCCAGCGCTCGGATGGGGTCCAGGCCGTGCGCACGGCAGTCCCGATCAGGATTGCGAGCACCAGGCCTTCGAGCCAAGCGCGCCCGAACAGCTCGACCTCGACATGCTCGAGGGCAACGGCTGCGCCTGTCACCACCAAACAGAGAACAAGCCCAGGCAGGATGCGCCGCAGCCAGTTGGCAACGGCCGTGCTCGTAACGCGATACGTACGGGGTGGAGTGCTGGGAGCGGTGGCGACAGGCATCGGCGGACCTTTCTTGTCCCGACCATCATCCCGCCAACTGATGCATTGGTCCAATGCATTAAACAGCTCATTTCAATCGAACAATCAGATGAATAAGCTTTTCACTAGCTAAGCGGCAGCCAGAGGCTGCCGGCGATCGCTCAGCCCTGTGTTCTGGAAAACGACCGTTTTCCTGCTATCCGATCGGGAACTTCGAGCGGCTGTGAATTGATGAACGCCGGATGCCGGGAAACGCTTTGCCACTGACCGTTTGCTCTGCAGCCATCGCGTAGCCTGCGTTTGTAAGCAATTCGATCTTTTGTAAGAACGCACTCCGGGGCGGAACGAAGTTCGGGTACGCTCGCCCTATGACACTCCGCATCACTATACCCGAGAACCCATCCGAGGCTGATCGCGACGCGATCATCGCGCCGCTGCGCGCCTACAACATCGCCCATGCTGGCGATCCGCGTATCCGTCCGGTGGCTATATTGCTGACAGATGAGCATGGCACTCATATAGGCGGCCTGTGGGGGAAGTGCGTTTACGATTGGCTCTTTGTGGAGCTTCTGGCCGTCCCAGAGGAGTATCGAGGCGGGAGCTACGGCAAGACCCTGATGAGCGAGGCGGAAGGCATCGCCCGAGCCAACGGCTGTACCGGAGTTTGGCTCGACACCTACGAGTTCCAAGCCCGTGGCTTCTACGAGAAGCTAGGCTTTGAGGTATTCGGCATGCTCGAAGATCACCCCATCGGGCAGAAGCGGTTCTTCCTTCACAAGCGACTCTAACGAACGCAGCATTTCCCGCCCCACACCAGGGTTGAGAAAGATCTGGCTGAGATCAGGAGCAAATGGTCTGAGCTCGTGGAGAAACGGGTGGCGGCTGAGGACCAACTCAAGCGCATCGAGTTGCGCTTGCTTCAGGATGGTATTGTGCAGGAGTTGGAGGACACACTATGTCGCTCCCCGCGATCATCCTGGTCCTGGTCACTCTCGGCGCGTTCGGCGGCACCTACTACGGTGGGCCTGCCTACTACACGGGCGGCTTCACGCTCGGCGGCATCCTGCTGATCGCCTTCATCGCGCTGCTCGTGACGCGGCGGCTTTGACCCGGGCGCCGTGTCGTAAGCGGGTTCGGGCTCGAACGGGGTGGGGACGATGGCCGAGCCAGAGAACGAACAGCCGCCACGGTTCGCTGGCCTTTGCCGCCGTGGTCGGCGCGCTGCGGTTCCGTCCCTAGTGCCTGAGTTAGAAATGTAAGTGCATTTGCGGGTCGTGGGAGCAGACTGGAACGCACCGAGCCAGGAGGTGCGCCCTGTCGCGTGGACCGCAGGCGGTCGCTCTGGAACTGAGTGAGAGGGAACGGGCCAGGCTGCAGCACCTGCTGCGGCGGCACGGAACCGGTCAGGCCCTCAAGCTCTCCTCTGATCCGGCTTTCGTCGAGAAGGTGCGCGATGTGGTGGAGCTCTACCTCGCGCCACCTGACCGGGCGCTGGTTCTGTGCGTCGATGAGAAGCCGCAGATCCATCAGGGAAGCGACGGTTTTTCCGACATATGCAGGCGGTAGGTTTCGACTCGACCTAGCCATTTAAACCTGCCTGCGCGATGCTCGAAATCGGTCGTTCGTCTCCCCGCTGTTCAAGCGGCTTCGCGCTCAAAGCGGGTATCCAGTCAGCCCAGACGACATCTCTTAAGCAGACACCGCAGCAGCCGAACTCAAAGGTCTGGGTAGCGCCGGTAGCGCACTTCGGCAGCCTCTCGTAGGGACAGCTATCCGGCCGGATTTGGGCTGTCGCAGTCGGGCGTCATGGATCCTCATGGAGAGCCGGTCCGGCCGCGGAGGCGCTCAGGCAGCTCCTGCCCGTTCCGCTTGCAGGCGGACGAGCACATCACGTGCCATCCCTCCGTCGAACTCGCCCGCGAGCTTAGTCGGGACGCTATTGCCGATGAAGCTGATCTTGGCGATGGCAGTTACACGAAGCAGTAAATGACGAACAAGATCGGCAAATTCTCTAGCGTCAGCACTCCGAATGCCGCAACGTTTATCGCGAACGCCAAAATTTCCTTTAAATCTCCAGCGACACGCCACAGACAGATAATGGATTGAAATGAATTATTAAACGCAATTCAAGATAACCTTTGTGGCGCCAACTCGATGAGCATCAATATCAGCGAAGGCGTCCCCTCCGCCGGTAAGAGCACGCTCCTCAGCCCAGTCGAGAGAACCTAGACGGCCTGAGGCCATCGCCGCAACCACGTCTCGAAATTCTTGCGCCGTGTAGCAGTACGATCCCGTCACAACGATCTCTTGTAAGGTGATCTTGCGGATGTCGAAGCCTTCCGAGCCGGGCAGAAGGCCAATATGTACGATAACACCGCCCGGTCGGATCGCACGGCTTGCCGATGCCCGGGTTCCCTGACTGCCGACCGCGTCGAAGATCAGGTCGACGCTCCCCTCACCAAGATCGCCCTCCTCGCCAGGTGCAAAACAGCGGATGCCTGCCACGCTGCTCGTAATCGCTTCGCGCCTGGCCGCATTCGGCTCGGCGAGAGCGATCGTTCGGACACCCTGCATGGCCAGCACCAAGGCGCAGCCGAGTCCGATCGCGCCGCCGCCGAGGACGAGACAATCCGCCCCGGTCAATGGCCGACCGAGCAGCCGGGCGCCCTGGTTCACCGCGTGGTAGGAAACCGCTAGCGGCTCGGCCAAAGCAGCTTTTGCAGCCGGCAGGCTGTCGGTAACCGTCATGAGGTTCCCCTCGGGGACACACACATACTCAGCAAAGGCGCCGGGACGCGGCGGCATCGAGAGAATCTGCCGGTTCGGGCAGAGGTGGGATCGGCCGGTCTCGCAGGCGGGGCACGCGCCGCAGGTGACGAGGGGATTGACGGTGACGCGCTCGCCCTCGCGTGGACCAGCGGCGATGCGGCCGGCCGCCTCGTGCCCCAGGACGAGGGGCGCGGGCCGGCGCGCGTCATGCCCGTGATAGGCGTGCATGTCGGAGCCGCAAATACCAACGGCTTCAACCCGCACGAGCAATTCTCCTGGCCTTGGAACTGGCACGGGCTGCTCCTGCAGCTCCAGCGCGTTCGGACCGATATAGACGAGGGCTTTCATCGCAAGCTTCTCATTTGGCTGTGAAGCCGCCATCCACCGCCAGGGTTTGGCCGGTGACGTAGGCGGAGGCGTTCGAGGCCAGGAACACGGCAGCTCCGTAGAGGTCCTCCAGTTCGCCATTGCGTCCCGCCGCTGTCTGCGCGGCGTTGCGGGCGGCAATCTCGGCATTCTCGAACACCGCGCGCGTAAGCGGTGTCGGGAAGAAGCCCGGCGCGATCGCGTTGCAGGTGACCCCGCGGGACGACCACGCTTCCGCGATGGCGCGCGTC
>NZ_JBAWTG010000197.1:0-6101 GCF_037106235.1 Methylobacterium nigriterrae
CGATATCGGCAGTGATTTCGACGAAGTTGTTCTGCGTATTTTCTGCCGATCCGGACATTGTAGTTTCCGCTGCTTCACGATAGCTGAACGCGTACCGGCCTGGCCTGCGAAAGCAAGGGGGTGCACGCCAAAGTTGCCCGAAATCAGCCGCGCCATTCAGGGTTATCCAAACGTTTCAGAAGCATCTGCGCTTGCTTCGGCTGGGCCGGTATCTCGCCAGATTTGTTGGGTAGCCCACCAGGTCGCAAGGCAATCCCCTACCGCCCATTGGGCCTGCCGTCGTCACCAATCGCAGAGATGCATCGGCAAGCGGCGTTTCATTCCCGCGCAATGGTCTGGCGTGTACGCAGATGGCCCGCCGGCACACCGGGCAGATTCTTGAGCACGCTGCGGTCCAGCTTCCCGTAAGCTCAGTAGGAATGTGTCTTTCCGAAATCTGCTGGATTCCGCCGTTCGGCACGAGAGGCTCGGCTAAATATGCCTGAACTGCATCCTTAGAGCGGAACAGGTTTGATGAAGGCTCCGGTCACCCCCATTCGCCTCAAGAAGAGGCGCCGCACGCGCCCTCCGAGGGGCCCGCTCACATTTCGTGACCTGCACTCGACACGACGTGACGGGGAGACGTCCCGAAGGCCAAGTGCCGGCGGCAGCGGGTTCCCGCGCGCCTCGGACGCCATCGCTGGACCGGTCCCTCAGGGCGGAGGTGACGGTCACGTCATCAACCACGTTCTCGTCTGAGCTCGTGCCGAGGAATCGCTCGTGCACAGCGACGCGGCTCTTCACCCCGCTTGTCACGTCCGAACCCGCTGCTGGATGTGGGCCGCCACAACCCCTCTTGGGCACCTCGCGGTCGCCGACCATTCAATGAGCGCGAGCCTCGGCAGCGGCAGCCCTGGCACTGACGTGGACGCAAATCCGAGCAGCTTCTCTCGTCTGTGGAAACGCCCCCGCGTCGGCTGGTCGGCAGACCCACGCCAACGCTACGCTTGCACCCCTGCCATGCGGCACCTGTGCCGGTGGCCAGGTGAGCCGAGCCAGGACCCCGCCGCGACGTGAGCCAGCCCCTCGACAGCATCGCCGGCGTGCTCGAGCAGACCGGCGAGTACCGCGTGCTGCGCCGGATCGCGCCGTTCAGCGCCTGCCCCGAGCAGCCCGACGAGCCGACCTACATCGGCCTGATCCTCGACACCGAGACCACCGGCACCGACGTCACGCAGGACGAGGTGATCGAGCTCGGCATCATCCGCTTCGAGTACGGGCAGAGCGGGCGCATCTACCGCGTGCTGGAGACCTTCAACCAGCTGCAGCAGCCCTCAAGGCCGATCCCGCCCGAGGTCACCCGGGTCACCGGCATCACCGACGCGGACGTCGCCGGACGGGAGATCGACGACGCGGCGGTTGAACGGCTGGCGGCCGACGCAGCTGTCGTCATCGCCCACAACGCCAGCTTTGACCGGCAGATGTGCGAGCGCCGCTGGCCTCTGTTCGCGGAGAGGAACTGGGCCTGCTCCTGCCACCAAGTGCCCTGGCGCGAGGAGGGCCACGAGGGGCTGAAGCTCGGCTACCTGCTGGTCGATTGCGGCTACTTCCACCAGGGCCACCGGGCGATCGACGACTGCCAGGCCCTGCTGCAGCTGCTGGCGCGGCCGCTGAGGACGTCGGACCGCCTGGCGCTGGCCTGCCTCCTAGAGACGGCCCGCAAGCCGACGGTGCGGCTCCGGGCGGAGGGATCGCCGATCGAGACGAAGGATCTGTTGAAGGCGCGCAGCTACCGCTGGAGCCAGCGGCGGCGCAGCTGGTACATCGACCTCGATGAGGCGCAGATCGAGATCGAGCGCCGGTTCTTGAGCAAGGCGATCTTCCGGCGCCCGGTCGCGCACCTGCCGGCCGACCGGTTCACTGCGCGTGACCGCTTCTCGGCGCGCACCAACCCCGAGCTCTGAGCACGAAGATCAGCGGCGAAGGGAGGGCGCGTGGCGGTGCTTCCTCGCTGCCACGCGTCTCAGCAGTCCCGGTCGAAGATGAGCGCCGGCAGGACGTTGCCGCGTGCGACCGTGCGGTAGGCCGCGTCGGTCGTGACATCCTGCCGTGGATCATAGTGGCCTCGGGTGCGGAACTGCGCATCGAGCACCTTCTGCCGCCCGTCTGGCTCCCGTTCGATGTACCCGATCGTGCGGTAAGCGCGGTCCCTGATCGTCTCGCGGCTCATCATCTCTCTCCATCATAGAGCGGGCCGTCGCACGCTGCGGCAGGACCGTGGCTACAGCCCTCCTGCGACGGCACCGAACATGGAGAATTGCTGCCGCTGGAACGCGGCCGTTGCGCGGCGCGGACAGACGTGCCGTCGGCCGCACGGATAAACTGCTCCAACGCGCCGTCCGGCCCTCGGCCACTCCTGAACGAGATGGGACGCCGCTCAGTGGTCCCGTGGGAACTGCTTCCCGCAGCCTTGCGGAGGGCGGTCTGTTTCCTCATTCCGAGGGCGTGTCCCAACCACCGCAGCCGTCGAGCGCCTTCCGGCATGCCGTCCAGCCGCACGGGAGGCCATCCGACTCGCGGTGAGCCGGATCGTGCAGGGCGGCCAGGCCGATCTCGCGCTGCAGGCTCCGCAGAAAACCCTGAGGATCTCCGGATCCCGTTCGCTGCGCGCTGGATCGATCCGGTGCAATCGGGTTTGCTCGACCTCCTCGAGGAGCGCGGCGTCTCGCCAGGGCGGCTTTTCGGGCAGGCACCGCGGCGACCGGATCGGGCTCCATGAGACGTCCTACCACGACACTCCTCATCGTGATCCTCGTCGTCGCGGGCTCGGCCGCGGCCGCCGTGCTCATCCACATGCTTCTCGGCCTGCTCACACTTACCATCGCCGTCCCCTCAAACGCCGAGGGGCGACGGGCCGGCTCGGCCCTCGCGCAGGTCTTTGCGGCCGAGCACCCGCGTGTCCGGGTCCGGATCACGCCCGTGCAGGACCTTACCGCCGCCGCGAGCGCGCTCGACGGGGGCAGCGACCTCGCCATCGTTCGCAGTGACGCGGCCGGCCAGAACAGCCAGACGCTCGTCATCCTGCGCCGTGACGCTGTCGTGTTCGTCGCGCTGGGCCATGGGATCGATGGCGTGCGGGCTCTGCACGGACATACGGTGGGCCTGCTCGACGAGCGAATGCTCGACGCCAAGCTCTTGGACCTGATCCTCCAGCACTACGCCGTATCGCCAGGCGCGGTTCGGCGGCGGGTGCTCAGCCTCGACCAGCTGCCCGAGGCAGTCCGGCGCCGGGAGATCGACGTGCTCTTCGTCATCGCGCCGGCCGCGAGCGGATCATGGCTGTCGCTCTTCACGGCCCTGCGCAAAGCCGGCGAGGACCGGCCGCGAACCTTCGAGGTCGACGAGGCCGCAGCCATCGCCAAGGAGCACCCCGTCCTGGAGACCATCGATGTGCCGAAGGGAACATTCCAGGGCTCGCTGCCGTCGCCCGGCGACGATATCACGACGCTGTCTGTGAGCTATCGCCTGGCCGCATCAGCTGCGATGCCGGACTGGCTGGCGGGCGAGATCACCCGTGAGATCCTGACGAGCAAGTCGAAGCTTGCCGCCCTCGACGGCGATCTGACCGGCATCGAGGCGCCGGATCCCGATGACAAGACGCAAGCCCTGCCGATCCACACCGGCACTGCCGCCTACCTGTCCGGCAACCTGCCCAGCATCTCCGACCAGCTGCAGAACGCTGTCTACTGGGTCGGACTGGTGGCTAGCGGCCTGGCGTCACTGTGCGCGGCGGGAGCCGCCGTATACCAGCGGGTGCGCCCGCGGCGGCCGCCGACGAGCGTGATGCGGCTCCTGGAGATCTGGCTCGCTGTCCCCTCTGCAGATCCAGGCGAGCTCGATGCGCTGGAGGGTGAGGCGGACGCGCTGGCGGCGGCAACGATCCGGGCGGAGGCGCTCGGGCGGGTAGAGAGCACGGAGCTTCGCCTCGTCACGCTGCTCGTGTCGCACGTCCGCGAGGCGTTGCAGCGCCGCCGAGCGCTGGCCCGCGGGTCACCCGACGGGAGTGCGCGCGCTTGAAGCTGCATGGCGAGGGCAGGGGGAGCCGATGCCCGGCAGCGTCGTTTCCCGGCCGAGGCCTCGCTGCACCTGCGCAGCCGGCTGCAGGCAGCCCGGCCAAGCCAGAACGCCCGCCGCATCGGGCTCGCCTGAAGATTGGGCTGGATCACACGCTGCCCCCGGTGAGCGACAGCGACCTTCGGTCGTCCGCGGAGGGACAACCCCGGGGATAACAGGGACAAGAAGAAAATGATCTCTATAGAAATGCCCCTGTTGTCCCCCGGCCAAAGGCGGCGCGACCTGCCGAACCTCTTGAGACTGACACCGTCCCATGGGCCGAGGAGCCCAAGCCCGGCCTGCACGGAAAGCTGTGGCAGGCATCTTCCAGAAGTCATGATGCTTGGCGGCTTCCCGCTTCTCGTCGGCGGCGAACGGGGCCGTCTTACTTCCGCTTTGCGCCCATTCCTGCCGTTCAGCCGGCTCGGGCGGCATCTCCGAAGCGGCCATTGCAGCAGCCCAGGTTATCGGTCTTGGGCGCGCCAGGAGCCAATATTCCGACGGCTGAAGTGCCGGCCCACGCCTTCGTAGGCCGTCTGCTACGCTTCGTACCGTCCGGCTACCTCAGCCCGCAATTTGAGATTGTCGGGCCGCCGGGTTGTGGCAAGTTCACGCTGGGCGTGCTCGCTGCATCGGTATGGACAGGAAACCCTGAAAGCGACTGTGGCGGCGGTGACAATTGGAACTTGACCCTCAATGCGATTGAGGATCTGAAGCTGCGCCGTCGCGACGGCTTCTTATTCGGCCGTCCAGCCGCCGTCCATCGAGAGATTGGCTCCGGTGATCTGGCTCGCCGCATCCGAGCACAGGAAGACCGCGAGTGCGGCGACCTCATCGACCGTGACGAATTCCTTGGTGGGCTGGGCCTGCAGGAGCACGTCGTTGATCACCTGCTCCTTGGTCAGCCCGCGCGCCTTCATGGTGTCGGGGATCTGCGCCTCGACGAGGGGCGTCCAGACGTAGCCGGGGGAAATGCAGTTCACGGTAATCCTATGCGTCGCCAGTTCGAGAGCGGCCGTCTTGGTCAGGCCGGCGATGCCGTGCTTGGCCGCCACATAGGCCGCCTTGAACGGCGACGCTACCAGTGAGTGGGCCGAGGCGGTGTTGATGATCCGGCCCCAGCCCCGCGTCTTCATGCCCGGAATGGTTGCCCGCATGGTGTGGAAGGCCGCGGATAAGTTGATAGCGATGATCTGATCCCACTTCTCCGGCGGGAACTCCTCAAGGGGTGCGACGAACTGGATGCCGGCGTTGTTGACGAGCACGTCGACCGCGCCGAGGCTCCCTTCCGCCTCGCGCACCATCGCGACGATCTCGTCGGGCTTCGTCATGTCAGCCGCCGAGTATGCGGCACGCACTCCGAACTCTGTCTCGATCCCGGACCGTTCGTGCTCGATCTCGTCAGGATTGCCGAAGCCGTTGATGACGACGTTGGCGCCCTCCCGGGCAAGGGCGCGGGCGGTGGCGAGGCCGATCCCGCTCGTCGAGCCGGTCACGAGAGCCGTCTTGGATTTGAGGGACATGGCAACCTCCGAGTTCAGGCCAGGTAATCGTGCAGCACCTCGCCGTAGGGCAGCGTGAAGTCGACGACCTGGTGCCGACCGCGAACGACGCGGCGTACGGGCAGGTCGGCCACGCGGCAGTTGACGTGCGGGATGAGGTGCAGCCGGGCATCACCTTCCCAGGCGCCATGCACCGTCACGTCCTGCAGCCGGTAGCCCACGAGCTGGGCGACCTTCACGCCGCCGTCGACGTCCGGGATGAGCTTCAGGTTGACGTTGAGGTGGCCGATGCCTTCGCGGACCCTGTCGAGTTGATCCTCTAGGCTGCGGTGCTTGTAGGTCATCGTACCCATCGCCACCCGCTCGTCGTCGTAGTGCAGGGTGCCCGTGAGCGTATCCTTGGTCACCGCTACGGCCTGTTCGGCCTTGAACGTGTTCCGTGTGCGGGCGTTTTGCTCCTCCTGACTGGGAGGAGTGATGCTGGACGACGCAGAATGGAGAAAGCTG
>NZ_JBAWTG010000198.1:0-6100 GCF_037106235.1 Methylobacterium nigriterrae
TCAGGGCAAGAGGCTCGGCAGGGCCAGCCCCGCCGTCGTCAGGCCGATGATCGCCAGCAGCGCCAGGACGATCGTGCGGAACCGGGCCTGGTCGATCCGCGCGAACAGGGACAGGCCGGCCAGCACGCTCACCAGCACGATCGGCAGCGCGACGGCGAGGTCCTGCAGCAGGGCCGCGGGCAGGGGATCGAACAGGGCCAGGATGACGAGCGCCCAGACCTGAAGGACCAGCGTGAAGGTCTGGTAGACGGCCCGCTGCGTGCGCGGGTCCCAGCCGCGCACGAGGCTCCAGGCGGTCGGCAGCGCGCCCGACAATCCGGCAATGCCGCCCAGGACCCCGCCGACGAAGCCGATGGCGGCGTCGCTCCACGGGCTGCCGAAGCGCACCCGGAAATCGGCGCTCAGGCTCGCCACGACGGCGCTGTAGAGAATCAGGAAGGCGCCGATCCCGACCTTGACCAGCGCAGGGTTGAGGTCGTGCAGCAGGTAGATGCCGATCGGCGCCCCGACGAGGCCCGGGCCGATCATCGCGAGCACGGTCGCGCGCGGCGGCAGGGTCCTCAGGCGCAGGATCGAGAGGCTCTGCGAGAGGATGCTGCAGACGAGCACCAGAGCCGTCGCCTCGACCGGCGGCCGGATCGACAGGAGGGTGCCGGAGGCGACGAGCGCGAAGGCGAAGCCCGTCAGCCCCGAGATCAGGCCGGCCCCGCTCAGGCAGAGGACGAGGAGAAGGGTCTCGCTCACCGGGCGGCTCCGATTCGCGCCGCGTCGCGGCCCCGCCCGCGCTCCGTCCTCGCCCGATGCACCGGCCTGCGCTCCCCCCGCCTGCGCGACGTCGGCCGGGACGCCCGGGGCGCCGCCGGTGCCGGCATCGTCTGAATGGATACAAGCCTAGTCTTATATAAGACTGCGCCGGCCAAGCAACCGGTCATTCGCCGCCAGCCTCACTTTGCCGTGAACGTGACGGAGCCACGAATCCGGCGTTGACCATGCGATATCTGATATCTTATATAAGACTCAGTCGCCGCAGAAACGACGGCTTTCACGGAGGAGCCCAGGAATGAGCAGCCACGCCGCGCCCGGCGAGGGCAGGACGCACCCCCACCTTCTCGCCCACGGGCCGCAGGACAACGTCGCCGTCGCGGTGATCGAGGGCCTGAAGGCCGAGACCGCCGCCTTCGGGGTGATCACGGAGGACAATTCCACCTTCGAGCTCCATGTCCGCCACGACATCCCGATCGGGCACAAGGTCGCCCTCGTCGATCTCAAGGCCGGCGACACCGCCATCAAGTACGGCCAGGACATCGGCAAGGTGATCAAGGACGTCGCCAAGGGCGAGCATGTCCATGTCCACAACGTCAAGACGAAGCGCTGGTGAGGTGACGTGATGTTCAAGGAAGCAGCCCAGCTCGAACACGAGATCGCGACCCCCTTCGTGGGCGGCGCCCCCGACCAGTTCGCCACCAAGGCCCTGCCGGCGGCCCGCGCCTCGACCGACCACCGGAACGCCACCTTCATGGGCTGGCGCCGGGAGAACGGGCGCGTCGGCGTGCGCAACCACGTCGTGCTCCTGCCCCTCGACGACCTCTCGAACGCCTCCTGCGAGGCGGTCGCCAACAACGTGAAGGGCACGCTCGCCCTGCCGCACGCCTACGGCCGCCTGCAGTTCGGCGAGGACCTCGAGGTCTTCTTCCGCACGCTGATCGGCATCGGCTCGAACCCGAACGTCGCCGCGGTCGTGGTGATCGGCATCGAGGAGCAGTGGACGAACCGGGTCGTCGAGGGCATCGCCCGGACCGGCAAGCCGGTGATCGGCTTCGGCATCGAGGGCCACGGCGACATCGCCACCATCGCCAAGGCCAGCTACCAGGCCAAGCGCTTCGTCCAGTGGGCGACCGAGTTGCCCCGCGAGGAATGCCCGATCTCGGACCTGTGGGTCTCGACGAAGTGCGGCGAGTCCGACACCACCACCGGCCTGGCCTCCTGCCCGACGGTCGGCAACATGTACGACAAGCTGATCCCGCAGGGCATCTACGGCGTGTTCGGCGAGACCTCGGAGATCACCGACGCCGAGCATCTCTGCCGGGAGCGCGCAGCGACGCCGGAAATCGCCGACAAGTGGTACGCGATGTGGAAGTCCTACCAGGACGACGTGATCGAGGCCCACAAGACCGACGACCTCTCGGATTCGCAGCCCACCAAGGGCAACATCGCGGGCGGCCTGACCACGATCGAGGAGAAGGCGCTCGGCAACCTCGAGAAGATCGGCCACGATTCCCGCTTCATCGACGCGCTCCAGCCCGCCGAAGCGCCGGCCCGGGGGCCGGGCCTCTACTTCATGGACACGTCCTCGGCCGCGGCCGAGTGCGTGACCCTGATGGCGGCGGCGGGCTACGTGGTGCACACCTTCCCGACCGGGCAGGGCAACGTGATCGGCAACCCGATCGTCCCGGTGATCAAGATCTCGGGCAACCCGCGCACGGTGCGCACCATGGGCGAGCACATCGACGTCGACGTGTCGGGCGTGCTGAGCCGCGAGATGACGATCCCGCAGGCGGGCGACGCGCTCATCGACATGGTGGTGCGCACGGCCAACGGCCGCCTCACGGCCGCCGAGTCCCTCGGGCACCGCGAGTTCGTGATGACGAAGCTCTACCGCAGCGCCTGATCGCGCTTCGGCGGCCGCGGCCCTTGGGGGCCGCGGCCGTCCCCCGACGCCACGGGGTGACACCGGGGCGGCGACCGCGGGACACATCGCGGCGCCCTCCGTCCGAGACACGATCTGGAGGAAGCGCAGTGAGGTTTCTGCGGTCGATCTATGGCCAAGTCCTGCTTGGCATCGCGCTGGGCGTCCTGGTCGGGGTGCTGGCCCCCGCATTCGCCGTCAGCCTGAAGATTCTCGGCGACATGTTCATCAACCTGATCAAGATGATCGTCGGGCCGGTGATCTTCTGCACGGTGGTGGTCGGCATCGCCCATGTCGGCGACATGAAGAGCGTCGGCCGGATGGGGCTGAAGACGATCGCCTATTTCGAGGTCTCCACCACGGTCGCCCTCGGGGCCGGCCTCCTCTTCGTCAACCTGCTGCGGCCCGGCGACGGCATCAACGCCACGCTCGAGAGCCTCGACGCCAAGAGCGTGGCCGCCATCGCCGGCAAGGCCCACGCCGAGGGCGTGATGCAGATCATCGCCAACATCATCCCGCACAGCGCCGTCGACGCCTTCGCCAAGGGCGACCTGATCCAGGTGATGTTCTTCTCCGTGCTTGTGGGCGTTGGAGTGTCGGCCCTTGGCCCCAGGGGCCAGTTCCCCCTGAAGGTGGTGCACGCCTTCGGGGACGTGCTGATGAAGGTCGTCGGCATCATCATGCACTTCGCGCCCGTCGGCGCCTTCGGGGCGATGGCCTTCACCATCGGCAAGTTCGGCCTCGGCATCCTGGCGCAGTACGGGATGCTGATCGTCTCGCTCTACCTGACCTTCTTCGTCTTCATCGTGCTGTTCCTCGGCGGGGTGATGCGCTTCTACGTGGGCCTGAGCCTGTGGAAGCTGTTCCGCTACAACAGTGAGGAGATGTTCATCCTGCTCGGCACCACGAGCTCGGAATCCGTGCTGCCCCGCCTGATGGCGAAGCTCGGAGGCCTCGGCGTGGACAAGAGCGTGACCGGGCTGGTCATGCCCGCCGGCCTGTCCTTCAACATGGACGGGTCCTGCATCTACCTGACCATGGCGGTCGGCTTCATCGCCCAGGCGCTCAACGTGCCCCTCAGCTGGGAGCAGCAGCTCGGCATCCTGGCGATCGCCCTCGTCACCTCGAAGGGCGTCGCGGGAGTGGCGGGCGCGATCCTGTTCGTGCTGGCGGCCACCCTCCAGGCTTCCGCCGTCATCCCCGTGGCCGGCATCGCGCTGATCATCGGCGTCGACCGGATCCTGAACGAACTGCGTGCCGTCACCAACGCCATCGGCAACATGGTGGCGACCCTGGTGATCGCCCGTTGGGAGGGCAAGATCGACCTCGCGCATGCCCGCGCCGTGCTCGATGGTCAAATCCAGCCGGACCTCGAAACGCTCGACGAGCCCGATGAGGTGCTGGAGCCGATCCCTGTGGCAGCTCAAGGGGCGCGGCGGCCGATCGCTGGGCCTGTGCCTGCGGTCTCGGTTTAGCCTCAAGCATCGCCCGGCCCCTCTTCGAAGGTAGGATTATGCCAAAGGTCGTCATCAGCGAGTTCATGGACGAGGCCGCGATCCGCGAGGGTCTCTCGGGCCTCGACACCCTCTACGACCCGGGCCTCGTCGACCGGCCGGAGGCGCTCGCCGCCGCGCTCGCGGGCGCCGACGCCCTGATCGTGCGCAACCGGACGCAGGTGCGCGGCGCTCTCCTGGCCGGAGCCCCCGACCTCAAGGTCGTCGGGCGGCTCGGCGTCGGGCTCGACAACATCGACGTCGCCGCCTGCAGGGCGCGCGGCGTCGCGGTCTACCCGGCGACCGGCGCCAATGACGGGGCGGTCGCCGAGTACGTGGTCGGCACCGCCCTGCTGCTCCTGCGCGGCGCCTACGGGGCGAGCGCCGAGGTCGCCGCGGGCGCCTGGCCGCGCAACGCCCTGATGGGGCGCGAGATCGCGGGCAAGCGCCTCGGCCTCGTCGGCTTCGGGGCGATCGCGCGCGAGACCGCCCGCCGCGCCGCCGCGCTCGGGATGACGGTGGCAGCCTACGATCCGTATCTCCCGCCGGACGATCCCGCCTGGCGGTCGGCCCACGGCGCCGTCGCCGCGCTCGCCCTCGACGCCCTGATCGCGTCGAGCGACGTGCTCTCGCTGCACGTCCCGCTCACCGACGAGACGCGGGGCCTGATCGGCGCCGCGGCGATCGCCGGCATGCCGGCGGGCGCGGTGCTGATCAACGCCGCCCGCGGCGGCATCGTGGACGAGGCGGCCGTCGCCGCCGCCCTGAAGGCGGGGCATCTCGGCGGCGCGGCGCTCGACGTCTTCGCGCGCGAGCCCCTCGGCGCCGAGGACGGCGCCGCCTTCCGCGACGTCCCGAACCTGATCCTGACGCCGCATATCGCGGGCGTGACGCGGGAATCGAACGTCCGCGTCTCCCGGGTCACGGCCGATGCCGTGCGCCGCCACCTGATGGAGGTCTGAGAGAGAATGCCGACCCTGACCCTGGAGGCCGCCCACGCGCTGGTCTCGGACGCTCTGATCCGCTCGGGCACGAGCCCGGCCGCCGCCGCGAGCGTCGCCCGCGCCCTCGTGGGCGCGGAGGCCGACGGGCTCAAGGGCCACGGCCTCTCGCGCGTGGCGCCCTACGCCGCGCAGGTGCGCGCCGGCAAGGTCGCGGGCGATGCCGTCGTGACGGTCGAGCGGCCGCGCCCGGGCCTCCTCGCCATCGACGCCGCGCACGGCTTCGCCTATCCGGCGATCGACGCGGCCCTCGCGGAACTCCCCGCGATGGCGCGCCAGCAGGGCATCGCGGCGGCGGGCATCCGGCGCTCGCACCATTGCGGCGCGGCCGGGCGCCCCGTCGAGGCCCTGGCCGGGGAGGGCCTCGTCGCGCTCCTCTTCGCCAACACCCCGGCCGCGATGGCGCCCTGGGGCGGGTCCCGGGCCGTGTTCGGCACGAACCCGCTCGCCTTCGCCTGCCCGCTGCCGGGGCGGGACCCGATCGTCGTGGACCTCGCCCTCTCGAAGGTGGCGCGCGCCAACATCGTGGCGGCGAGGAACCGCGGCGAGCCGCTCCCCGAGGGCTGGGCCCTCGATGCCGAGGGGCGGCCGACCACCGACGCGGCCGCGGCGCTCGCGGGCACGATGGTTCCCCTCGGCGACGCGAAGGGCACGGCGCTCGCCCTCATGGTGGAGCTCCTCGCCGCGGGCCTCACGGGCGGGCGCTACGCCGCCGAGGCCTCGTCCTTCCTCGACGCGGAGGGCGATCCGCCGGGCACCGGCCAGCTCATCGTCGCGATCGACGCGTCGGCCTTCTGCGCGGCACCGGAGCGGTTCGCGGAGCTTGCCGCCGCGATCGAGGCGCAGGCGGGCGCCCGCCTGCCGGGCGCCCGCCGCCTGGCGCTGCGTGCCCGCGCGGCCGCCTCGGGCCTGGCGATCCC
>NZ_JBAWTG010000199.1:0-6091 GCF_037106235.1 Methylobacterium nigriterrae
CGTCTCGAGCTGCGGCGGCCGGGCCGTCATCTGCAGCAGCGGCCGCTTGCCCGGATAGGCGACGAGCGGCCGCTCGCCGTTGCCGAAGGGCAGGGTGACGGTCTCACCTGCGAAGGCCAAAAGGGGCTTGAGCGATGCACCGCTCAGAGTAAGGGCGCCAACTCCAAGGCGCCTAATAAGTTCACGCCGATGCATGATGTGCGCTCCCTCAGAATTCGCTTGTTTTTCCATCCGGGAATTTCGCTTAAATCAATCTATGGTTTGCGATCTATCCGTATGCTAGATTTTATAGATCCGCAGTGGGTCGTCTGTTGGATGCATTTCCATCGCCCGCAGGAGGACGGGCGGTAGCGCTTTTGACGCGCCGGCCATTCAGCGCAGATCGGCAAATTACGCTCAAACCGTCGAGCTAAGCCAATGCAAACTACCTTCTGATACATAGATGCGGGTTATCGGCATCGTCATGCTGAGGGAGTGCGTGCCACGCTCCAAGTCACTGGAGGGCGGCATCACCTGCGCCCGCCGCTCCGCCGAAGGCGTTGGTCCTAGCTTGGGTTTAACCTAACGCGACGGGCTGTCACGGAGCAGGTTCTCGTCCCGGAGTGCGTCGGCCTTGCTCATCCAGCAGAGGCCGTTCACAGCTCGCCCGATCCAGTTCTGCCCAAGGCTATTGCATGCCCGATACCGTCAGCTTTCCCGATTGATGAGACTGAAAGCAGCACCGTGGCCCAACTCAGGCCGGCGCTACGCATCACCGCAGGGCGAGGTTCTTGACGGGGCTCAAGCCTCTGAGTGCATGAACGAAGGTCTCCGGCTCCTCATCCGAGAGGCGGGCAAGGATGACGACCGCCTCAGTCAAACGCCCACGCGCGAGAGCGTCGGACACCTCAGTGCACGTGAGCGGTCGCGACTGGGACAAGACGCCGACCCGCACGGCAGCCGAGCGCAGCTTTTCGGCCGAGAGCGGGTCCGTTCCTCCTTGCCTCGCAGGAGCCGACGCAGCCGGGACACTCATGTCGCCCGGAGGCACTTGGTCGAGTTGCACGTCCGAGTGCTCGCCGCGCAGTACAGAGCGCTGGGCCATCACCATGTCCCTGAAGCGGGCGAGCAGGCCGCCCTTCACTGCAGCCGGCAGATCCGTGCGCTTGGTCAGCGCCACCGTGATATGACCGTCACCCCGCGAGAGGGCCGCGAGACGAGCCAAGCCCTGCCCGGAAAGCTCTGCCGTCCTGTTCGCTGCCAGCAGGCGCAGCGCCGGCCAATTGCCGCGGGCCCCTATCACGTCAGTGACCGATGCCCCGACCTCACGCCGGTCTGCCATCGCGCCGAGATGCCCTTGGCTGCGGGTCTGGGCAATCGTGATCAGATCGGCATCTTGCAACAGAATGGATTGGCGCAGCGCCGGCATCGCCACCTGTGGATCGAGGACGTAAAGCGAGGTCGATGACTGTGCGCACCGGGCCGGCCACGAGTGCGGCCAAGCGGCGCGACAGCCGCGCCCGGGTCTCTGTGCGCTCGGCGCGGGCCAGACGCAGGAGGGCTCCGTCATAGACCCTGGCCGCCGTCGCGCTCATTGACTCGTCGAAGGTGTCCGCGAGCTTCAGGGCGGCTGAGGCGTGAGCGGTGCCAATGATCCTGGCGAGGAGCGCCTCCAAACCCGCGCTTCCGTCGGCATCAAATGCCATAACGGTGCCTCTCCCCTGCTGATGTGGGCTCCCGGTTCAGTGGGCTGAGCTGATCCGGCTCGTTGAGACCAGCTCAAATGAGGTTAGACGGTGGATTGTTGACGCAGTAACCAAATTCACTCTGGCCGCAGAGGACGGTGCTCGTGACCCAGCTGGCACTGGCTCCTCGGAACCCAGGTGCAATTCTTTGCAATCATCGCTTTTCCGAGCTCAACCGCGCAGAAGCGGCCCGCTTCGTTGCTGCACCCTGGCTTGTCGTCAACGCACAAGTCCGGAGACCGGCGCGCCAGGGGGCGAGCGAAACCGAGTTCGTCACTGCGCCTTCGAGCGCGTCTTATTGATCAGGCTCTCGCATCTGCGCACTTCATCGAGGCCCGCGACCATGGCTGGTCGCACACGAGGCCGGACACATGACCGCAACCGTCCTCTCGATGGAAACGTCGCACGTGCAACCTTGACCCGCAGAGGGCATCCACCCATGACGGGCGCAACCGCTTGGCTTTGATCTCAGAGCCTTCCTTGCGAGGTGAAAAGCATGGTCCGTCGTTGAAGATCTGCCAGCCGGTGGTTCAGCAGGTCGCGCTGCCTCTGCCGCTTGCTCTCAAGCTGGCATATGATCCCGTCCCTCTCTGCGGCTGACCCTGACCAAGTCTGCAGACGTTCGCAGTCGCTCTGGAAACCGAATTCGGCGTCCGCCAGCGCAGCCAGAGTGGCTTGGAGGCAGCCCGTAAGATGGTCCATTTCGAGCCCGGCTCTAACCTCATCCGGCAGTCCTTCTGCCCACGCCGCGGCGGGAAGATCCGGGATGTTCAGTACCGTGGGAGGAGCGAGGCTCAGAAGCACGTTGGAGCCCGCCACGATCGCACCTGATGCATCCCGCAGAGGCGTCGGATACGGCATGAAGGGGATCAGCGTTCCATCCGGCCGCTCCAGCACGGCCTGCACCCCGCGCACGGCACGACCCTCCTTCAGCGCGACGGCCATCGGGCACTGGTCGAGGGGCAGGGGCGCGCCTACCGTCGTGAAGATCCGCCAGGAACCGCACCAGCGAGTCTTGCCGAGTTCGGGCCGGTAGCCCCAGAGATCGGCAGCGGCGTCGTTGTAGTAGGTCAGCCAGCCATCCGCGTCGGTCGTGTAGACTGCCGACTTGAATTGCTTGAACACCTCAGCCCGCGACGGCTCATTATTCCAGCTATAATTAGGAGCATCGAAGGTGTCGGATAGCACCGCCTTCCCCCCACAGCAGACGGACCAGATTGGCCCAACCGAGTTCTTCCGGCTGCCCCGACTGCCGCGGGTAACTCCGAGCAGGCTCCGTCTTTGGACGACATGAGCTACCCTTCACAGACGCATAACACGTCGCACTCCAGATCGACCGAACGCGCGAGAATACTCTCGGATCCTGCGAATCGCTCTGCAGAACGCGGCGACCGCGGTAACCTTGCCTCTCTCGCGCAAGATTTCTTCAGCCGCCCATTGTTTTGCACAAAATAACACATGATGCAATGCGGCTTCGGCGAGGTTTACATGTGAACCTATTGAACATTTGCAACAATAAATAGAGGACGGCTTCATAGCTACCTTGACGCTGCCTTGGCGATCTTGGGACTGCCACGCGGATTGCGGAGAGTGCCGCGGCCTTGGGCGAGCATCAGCAAGGTCCTCGTGTTGCGCGCGTGGATGGACCGTTCGTCCGCCCCGACCTCCCAGCGGAGGTGTCTCGACCAGTCGCCCAACGTGCGGCCGGATTTCGACTTCACGTCCTTGTACTTCTTGGAGAAGCTCACGACCAAAGCCTCGAACGCCGCCTCGCCGTCGCGCCGTCCCCTTTCCCGGGTGAACGGCGCCAGCTTGCTGGAAACAGCCCTGGTGGTCACGAGACGGAACCAGGCCGCGTCGCCGTTCGCGTCGCAGAGCAGCTACCGCTCGCAGATGGAGCTGCCTTTTTTACCCCTGACTGTGGAACGGGCGTGCCGTCGGTCCGGTCGATGCACCAGGATCCGCACCATCGATCTTGGGCCAGCACGGGACGGCGACCCCACTGAGACCCCGCCCACCGTTGCCGAGGCGCTCAGGGTCAGTGCCGAGACGGTGCGTCGGCGTATCCGCCGCTTCAACGCCGAAGGGCTGCTCGCCCTGGAGGACCACGCCCGCTCGGGAGCCGGCCGACCTATTCGGCCGAGCAGCGCGCCACCGTGCTCGCCACCGCGCTCACCAAGCCGCAGACCCTGGGGCTGCCGTTTGCCGCCTGGACGCTGGACCGCTTGGTGGCCCATCTGCGGGAGCACCCAGGCATCGCTATGCGCCGCAGCCGGATCGACGAGATTCTGATCCAGGAGGGCTTGCACTGGCGTCGGCAAGAGACCTGGTTCGGCGAGCGAGTCGACCCTGAGTTCGCGAAAAAAAGGGGCGGATCGAGACGCTCTACACCGCGCCGCCCGAGGGCAGTCTCGTTGTCTGCTTAGACGAGATGGGGCCTCTCAGCGCCAAGAGCTATCCGGGCCGAGACCTCGTTCGGCCGACCCCTCCGCTGGCAGGCCGCGCCCGGCAAGAGATCGACTATGGCCGGCGCGGCAAAGGCTATGTCTTCGAGGCGTTCTGCCCGGCGACGGGGGCGGCCTTCACACGTCCCTACCCGGGTCGTGGCACAGCCCACTGGGTGGCATTTCTGGAGGCGGTCGCGGCATGGCTGCCGCAGGAGGCTGGACGGATCTATGCCATCGCGGACAACCTGGGCAGCCACCGCACGACCGACGCGCTGCTGTTCCTGCTGGCGCACCCGCGCTGGGAAATGGTGTTCCAGCCCAAATATGGGGCCTACCTCAACCTGATTGAGCCGTGGTGGAGGATCCTGCGCTCACTCGCCCTGGCCGGCCGCCCATTCGAGACCTGGGACGAGGTCGCCGCCGCCATTGCGCAAGCGACGGAATACGGGAATGCGCACCGTCATCCCGTCGTCTGGGGCCGGCGGCGTCATCGCCCACGCCGCCAGCCCGGCATCGCGCTCCTGCCTAAGGCCGCATAAATTACTGGATGAACCACTAAGTGATTGCCGGCTCTCACCCCGAGGCACAGCATCGTCGTGCGCCCTGCCGAGCGATCAGGGTGCAGGCGCCGGCCGCGCTCGTGTTCTCCCAAGGTCATGGTGTTGCGGTCGGTGCCCCGCTCCACAAACGGCCTGACGTGGAGGCAGGCGCGCCGGATTATGCGGATCCCGCAGCCTCGTGCGCGAGCATAAGGGGTCGTGCGTGCGGTAGCTGGCTATGTGGGATCGACAATGGCCGTCACTGACCCAGGCGATTAGGCTAGCGCCTCGAATGGTGGAGGGCGTCATGCCGGAGCCAGACCACGAATTGGACCTGAAGCGTCTGGAACGCTGTGCCGGGCTCATTGCGGAGGTCGCGACCGAAAGAGAGCGCTTCCGCGCCTTGCTCAATCGAGCCCAACTCATCCTCGATCGGACGACCTCCAAGCCTCCAGCCGGCAGGCGGCTCACTTGGGAATGGTATCGGAAGTGAGAGCGGGCGCCTCGCCTTCCCTGAGTGCCGTTGAACCGCAAACTAGAGGAACGAGCTATGGCAGAGACGGGTACGTCATCGGCTGCGAGCCATCCGCTCATCGAGAGTGACCACATCGAGGGCACGCCCGTCTTCGACGCGAATGGGAAGCGGATCGGAACCATCAAGCGTCTCGTGATCGAGAAGATCAGCGGCCATGTCGCCTATGCCGTCACCTCATTCGGCGGCTTCCTCGGCGTGGGTTCCGAGACCCATACGATCCCGTGGGAACAGCTCCACTACGACACGAAGCTCCACGGCTACCACACGACCATCACGGAAGGGCAGCTGCGCCAGGCACCCGAGTTCTCCCGTGGTGACGAGGCGCTCCTGTCCGGACACCAGAGGCAGCAACTCAGCGACCATTACATGTACATGGCGGACTTGTAGTCCCGTCACCGCCAGCACATGCCCGCCAACCGACGCAGACTCTCGCCCGAAGTGGCTCGCACCCGGGTGGTCCAGCGTGTGATTGTCGTCCGGTGCATCCGGGAGAGCCGGGCGAGATCGGCTGCATTCCTCCGGCATGCAGCAACCGCCTGGGCCGTGAAGCGCCTGCCCCCAAAAGGGGATTGCGCGAAGGGAAGCGCGCCGATTATGCGAATTCCGGAGCCTCGCGCGTGACGTGGATTGCTGAGTTTACTTGTCTCGGGTGCCGGCCGGCACCACCTCCGCCGGGTTATGGCAACCCGGAAAAGGATCGCCTAGCCGCGAGGCTGCGTCCTGACGATGACAACAGTCGGCGGCCTCAGGCTTTCGTGATGTAGTCGCGCATGGCCTGCTGCTCGGCCTCCAGTGTGGGAAGGCGACGCTTGACTACATCTCCGATCGAGACGATGCCGACGAGCT
>NZ_JBAWTG010000200.1:0-6090 GCF_037106235.1 Methylobacterium nigriterrae
ACAGCGCCTCCACTCAGCCCTCGGGTACCGTACGCCTGAGCAGGCCGAGCAGCGCTGGGCAACGTAACCTCCGTGTCCACAAAAACGGGGGAGGATCAGTTCGTGGCGCCGGAGGAACGGGAGGCAATCGCCGCCATCTTGAGCCGCCTTACGGCGGCGGAGCCCGTCGACGACACCGAAGTGTCGTTCGTGACGCGCGACGGCAGCAGGCGACGCGTCCTGTGGACGGTCGTGCCCGAGGATGGAGTGCTCTACGGCTTCGGCCGTGACATCACAGAGCAGCGGCAGGCCGAGGAGGCGCTGCGGCAGTCGCAGAAGCTGGAGGCCATCGGCCAGCTCACCGGCGGCGTGGCGCACGACTTCAACAACCTGCTGACAATCATCCGCTCCTCCGTCGAGTTCCTGCGCCGATCCGACTTGGCTGAGGAGCGCAAGCGCCGTTATCTGAGTGCCGTCTCAGACACGGTGGATCGGGCGGCGAAGCTGACCAGCCAGCTGCTGGCCTTCGCGCGCCGGCAGACCCTCAGGCCCGAGGTGTTCGAGGTCTCCGAGCGGCTTCGGGCCATCTCCGACATGCTCGATTCGGTGACCGGTGCTCGCATCCGGGTCGTCACGGACTTGCCAGGCGAGCACTGCTACGTACGGGCCGACGCGAGCCAATTCGAGACGGCGCTGGTCAACATCGCGGTCAACGCAAGAGATGCGATGGATGGCGAGGGCAAGCTCACCCTGCACCTTGATGCCGGAACTCCGATGCCGCCCATCCGTGGGCATGCCGGCGCCTGCGGCCGCTTCGTGGCGATCTCGGTCACGGACACCGGCACGGGCATCGCACAGGCCAACCTCGCGCGCATCTTCGAGCCGTTCTTCACGACGAAGGAGGTGGGCAAGGGCACGGGGCTCGGCTTGAGCCAAGTCATTGGCTTTGCCAAGCAGTCGGGCGGCGACGTCGACGTGCGCAGCGCGCTGGGTCAAGGCACGACCTTCACCCTCTACCTGCCGCAGGTCGAGCCACCAGAAAACATGAGGATCGCTGCGGAGGATCGGCCCGATGAGACGGTAGGTGAATCGGATCTGAGTATCCTCGTCGTGGAGGACAACATCGAGGTTGGCCGTTTCTGCACGCAGATCCTGGAGGACCTCGGCCACAGCCCGGTCTGGGCCCGGAATGCGGAAGCAGCGCTCGCGGCCATCGAGGAGCGGGCTTCCTGCTTCGACGCCGTGTTCTCCGATGTCGTGATGCCGGGCATGGGAGGCCTCGAGCTCGCCAGGAGGCTCAGAGACAGCCATCCGGACCTCACCGTGGTGCTCACATCCGGCTATAGCCACGTGCTTGCCCAGGATGACGCGCACGGGTTTGAGGTTCTGCGCAAGCCCTACTCGGCTGACGAACTCGCCCGCGTTCTGCGCGAGGCGGTGAGGCGCCAGGGGAAGGTTTTCGCCTCGTCCTGAGGTTGCGAGCCCGGTCCCTGAGGCGCTGTGTTCAGGGTAGGCGCACGGTCCAGGCTGTGAGTTGCGGCCATCCCCGTATTCCTGGCGTACCCGCAACGTAACCGGCTGAGCCACGCCAGTCTGGCGGAACAACTGTTCGGAGTTGCCGCGACTGGCTGATGGCGCACTCTCCCGCGCCAGAGCGTGCCACCCGCCACGGCCGAGCCTTGGCTCCGCGCCGGAAAGCGGCCTTCCGCTTCGCGTCCATTGCCATCATTCAGCTGACCCGAGCGGCATCTCGTCACCGCGGGTGAAGGCTTATAGGAGCTGAACGCAGCCCGCCGCCCCACCAAGGTCGGGCAGCGGCAGAACGGTCGAACGCCGTACCAGAAAGGCCTCGACACAAGAAGGGGCCGCCCTTCGGCGGCCCCTTTCCGAGAACGTGAGGCTCGGCTGAGCTAGTCAGCCGTGGCCCACTCATCCTTCGCCTCGGCTTCAGTCCGGTTCAGCCGAACCTCGCCGTTCTCGACCGCGGCGATCGAGTCGATGTGGATGTAGTGGTGCTTCCCTTGCGCATCAGGGTCGGTCCGGGTGAGCTTGATGCGCCTGTCCTCAAGGTGATCCACCGTGCCGACATGGCCGCCGTCGGAACCGACGACGGGCATGTGTTCCCGGATGCTGCTCGTATCGACCATCGCCCCCTCCCTCAGGCAGTCTTGCGGCCGCTCTTGCCTTTGTTGGCGGGCTCCGGCGCATCTTCGCCCTCAGAGCCTTCGACGTTGATGCGCTCGGCAATTTCCGAGAGCAGCTGGTCGGTGCGCTTCTCCTCCTGCAGGGTCTCGTCGAGGAGCTTGGCGGCATCGTCGTAGCCGAGCTGCCTGGCCCAGGTCTTCAGGGTGCCGTAGCGGGCGATCTCGTAATGCTCGACAGCCTGCGCGCAGGCGGCCAAGACCGCGTCGGCGGCGGGGCTGTCGCCGAAATCGTCCATGTCCTCCTCCATCTCGGAGGTGATGCCCTGCATGGCCTCGCAGGTCTTGGCGCGGGCGGGCTTGCCGACGATCTCGAACACCTGCGTCAGACGCTCCACTTGGTTGGCGCTCTCCTCGGCGTGGGTCTCGAACGCCTGGCGAAGCTCGTCATGTTCGGCAGCTTTCGCGGACTTCTTCAGCGCCTTCACGGACTGCTTCTCGGCGTAATACACATCCTTCAGGGTCTCATAGAAGGCATCATGCAAGGTCTTCTGCTTTGTAGCCATAGCGTTTAGCTCCTGATTATTAGCAAGCTGATGAGCGCGGCGGCCGACGGCCGGCTCCTGTGCTGCAAGAACGTGTCACCGGCGACCCGGGTCCGAAAATTAATTTGTGAAAATCACGGGCGGGAGTAGGAACTAATCTCGATTCAGCCGACGCATGGCCACCGCAATGCGGATGCGCCCGACAGGAGCGAGCCGCATCGCCCTTATCGTCCCCCGCCGAGTGGAACGTCGACCGTCACCCGAAGGCCGTCCGGGTCATATGCGATGTCGACCTCGGCACTGATCTGCGCTGTGAGGACGCGGTTGAGCACCCGCGAGCCAAAGCCTTCTCGGGTCGGCAATGCCACGGGTGGCCCGTCGTGCTCGTTCCATACCCACCGAAGCCGCTGGCCGGCTGTCCCTTGTTCAAGGGACCACGTCACTTCGATGCGCCCGTCCGGGTGAGCCAACGCCCCGTGCCTGATCGCGTTGATCGTCAGCTCGTGGAGGGCCATGCCGATCGGCACCGCAAGTTCCGACGGCAACACGACCTGCGGGCCTTCGAGAGAGAAGCGTCCTTTCTGCCCGTTCTCATAGGCCTGGAGTTCTGAGGCGGCGAGCTGGCGGAACAGGACTGCCTGCCCCAGATCCTCGGTGATCATGGCGTGTGTTTTCGCCAAGGAGGTGATCCGCCCGGTGAGCATCCGAGCAAAGTCGGGGATGCTGGCCGACGAGCGCACTGTTGCATTCAAAACTGCCTGGACAGTGGCGAGCGTGTTCTTCACCCTGTGGTGCAGTTCTCGGACCATGAGCGTCTGGCGCTCCTCAGCCGCCCGACGTTCCGTGATGTCGCGCTGGACTGAAACCCAGTGCGCGATACGGCCATCGGCAACTCGCACAGGCGTGATCAGCCATTCAACGAAGTAGGTAGAGCCGTCTTTCCGGTAATTGGTTGCTTCGCCCTGGTAAGCCTCGCCTTCAGTCAGCGCTTTGCGGATCCGATCTAGCACGGCCCGTTCGGTCTTCCGACCCTGCAATAGCCGCGGAGACCGACCAATGACTTCGTGCGGCTCGTAGCCGCTCATGCGGGTGAAGGCTGGATTCGCGTACTCGATGCGCGGCCCGGGCTCGTTGATCTCGGCGGAGGTGATGAGGATGGCCTCGTTCGTGGCCTCAATCGCCGCTTGCAGCAGCTTCAGGTCGATAGTGGAGGTTGGGCCTTCATTCGCTGGAGGAACAACGCCGCTGTCACCGTCGTACAAGAACGTGCCCTCCAGAACCCATTTCTGCCGGCGGCAGATCTCACCTTGAACGAGTGCGGTCGCGGGTCTGCCGATTAACATGCGACTAGCGCGCCGGTTGCAGGGCGAGGCGTCGCAGGAAAGTGGAGAACCAGGCGGGTGGCGGGAGAGCGCCAGATGGGCGGCATGACGTTTCAAGTGGCGAAGCTCCCGATCGCTACGGCCAAGAAGGCGTAACCGGCCGGTCAGTGCGGCAACGCCGATTGCTTGGAAGCGCTGATAGTGGGCAGCATCACGGCGCTCGCTGGCTGGGCGTTATGGAGTTGTTCGGCACGCGGAAGAGCGCTTCTTGCGTGTGTCCGTACTGGCTAAGGCCCAGACCTCGCTCCTTCAGGGCAGGGCGGCTCGCCTGCATCAGGGAGACCGTTCGAGGGCGGACAGGAGGTCAAAGGAGGCCGAGACTGCGCCGGCGTATGTGAGCGAGCCCATCGTCATGAACACGAGGGTCAGCGCAACCATGATGGCCGAGAGGACCTCGGTCAGGCGACCCGCATGCGCACGCAGGTCATAGATCGCCGCGCAGCCGACGGTGAAAACGGCCGCCTCGATGAACGCAATTGGCGGTGTCTGCATCGTATCCCCGCCCAAACCGTCCGAGAGACACTTCCATTCCAGCCACAGCCCTTACTTCCCCCATTTGCATTACGGCCGCGGGCCGGCGATCCGACATCACCTGAAGCGTAGCCCGCGGCCCGGGGCCAGGGCAGGGGTCACCGACCGGCGCTCCACTCCGGGGTCGCCTTCAGCGTGCGCGGCCGGTGCCTGCCACCCTGCGCATCATCAGACAGGGCGCACAACGATGCTGCGCCTCGGGGTAGAGACCGGCAAGCGTAGATAAGGATCGGAGCAGGGCGCCGCCAACGAGGCGTTGGATCGCAATATCCTCGCCGGCGGCTTGCTCCCACAATATGAGAGCCGCTGAAGACTGTGTACCGAAAAACGTTCTGGTCCAGTAGGTTACCGCCTCAGGTGTACCTCCGCGCCGCCCTCGACCAGCTCACCCGCGGCGAGGAAGATCGCCCTCCGCACCTTCAAGAGGCCGGCCCGTTACGCTGCAATCTCCATCCTCTTGGACAACAAAAAGCCCCGCGAGCCATACGGCCGCAGGGCTGAAGTCCCCCATCAAGGGAGCGCTCTCGCAAGCGCGCGGCTGCGCCGCAGACCAAAATGGGTGCAGCCCTGTCCCCTGATGGCATGACCACCTGGCCGACGCTACACAAAAGTGAACATCAAGAAGCAAGCAAAAGCTTGCCGCGGGTAAGCCAAGCGCCAAGCCATCATAAGACCGATATGCCGGATTAGCGATGAGGGCAGGGCTCACCGACCGCACGACGCTTGAGACAGGCAGGAGGTCAGACGTGCTGCCGCGTAGCGCCGCCGAGGCGTCAAGCGCCGCGGTATCCCTCTTTCTTCTCGCCAGGATGGGAGCGGTCGCGATCGACGTCGTCGAAGGCGCTATGCCCCGGTTCGCCCTGGTCGCCCGGTTCGGTAGCTCCGGGCGAGCTGGCACCTTCCCCTCCGCGACTAGGGTGCTTTTCCGGGTGCGCACGTGCTCCAGTTGCAGGCTGCAGCGGATCATCATCGAGCTTGGGGTCGGTGATGCGGCTCAAGGCGGTCTCCTGATCGGATAGGCTTCCATCAGAGAAGGATCCGCCGTCGAAGCAGTTCCTCAAGCCGCCGGAAGATCGGCAGTGGCACCGACCGCAACACCGCCGTGGGGGCACTGAAACGGGTGCGGCCGATGCCTGCGCCCCTGCTCAATTGGGCGCGCGACGATGCTGCGCATCAGGGTAGGGGCCGGCAAGTGTCGGGTGGAGGAAAGGTAGGGGTCTGCAGCCCGGGCATCGTCCGCAAGACGCTGAAAAGCCTTCTGGCGTGCGGCTAGGCTGCGTGCTGAGCCTTCCGCGTTGAGGTGGATCGCGTCCCGCCCGTCTTTCCAGTGCGTTTGCCTCGTGTGCTCCCACCAGCTTTGATGGACTCCTTGGCCACCAGACCTGCCGATTTAGCGCCGGCTTTGAGACGTTCCTGCAGCAGGCTCAGCACGGCGGCCTCCTCGGGGCGGAGCCGGCTCAGATCCGCGCAGAGCTCCGTCTCGACGGCATCCTTGAGGTTCGACAGGAGATC
>NZ_JBAWTG010000201.1:0-6090 GCF_037106235.1 Methylobacterium nigriterrae
GAACGACGATTTCTGCCTCCGCTGCACTTGCCGCTAGAACCATCCCGAGGAGCCCGATCAGAACCGCGCGCATTCCCGTCTTCGCTACTCGCATGGGTCTAACGTCAGCGTGAAGCCCGACAATGGGCCGTCCTCTATGGTGGCGCCGATTACGTCGTCTGAAGGGGCGTGCTGTGCCCATGAGACGTTGGGAGCGGTCGAGCCCTTCCACGAAAAGCCCATGACGGCCGGCGTTGCTCTGGGCGTCACATCGTAGCGAACTGTGAACCGCTCGGCTCGATAGGCGACCTCAACAGCGGACCACCGCCGGCCTCCAGCTCGCCGGATCTCGCGCATCGTCTTGCCGACGAGGTCCGGTCGTTTCACGGGCCTCCTCATCACCGAACCGACGTCCTCGACGGAGTACGTCCTTGGACAGGATCTCGCCTCCGCGCTGGCGACACTCAGAGCCGTCCCGAGGAGACCGATCAGCGCCTGCATGATGGTACGCATGAGCGCCCTACCGGCAGCGAACGGGCGATAGGCTCATTCCGGAGAATGGGCCGTCGTAGACGTTGAAGGAGGCGATCTCCTCGGCGAAGTAAGAAGCCTCGGCTTTCCGGTCTCGCTTCGACCAATCGACGACCTGCACGTCCTCGGCCCCCGCCAAATCGGCCGACTTGGCATCTTTAGGTGCCCAGGAGGTCGCCATGATCCACGGCACGCTGTGCGGTGTGTAGCCCTGGGAGATGACGTAACGGCCGGCCTTGCCCTCAACCGCGACCGAGATCTCGGCGATGGTCAGCGTCTCGCTTGGCTCGCGCCCAGGGACGCGCTTCGTCCAGCTCGCGACACGCTCAACGCGGAAGTGCTGCCCCACCAGATCTGGACGCTTCATCTCCGCTGGGCCGGCCACCTCCGCAACAAGCTCGGTGCCATCCAGTCGGCACGCCCTCTCAGCTGCTCCTGCCGCACTGGCGCTCAGAGCCACCGCAACCAATCCGATGCCTATCGTGCGCATCAGCTCTCTCACTCCCGCTTCCCGCGCGAGTGGCAGTTTGTCGGCTCAAGCGTCAGACCCGCGAGCGGACCGCTGTAGACGTCGAACGTACCGTCACGTTCAAATAGCTTGCGTTCCCCTGCTCGGTCCCGCTTGCCCCATTTGGTTTTGACGTCGGGATCATCTGCGGTCGTAGAGCCTGCCCCGATCCAAGGGGAACTGTGCGGGATGTAGCTTTGATGGACGACGTAGCGCCCTTGGACGCCATTTAGCTCGGCCTCAATCCAGCCAGTCGTCATGGTGCCGAGGCTCCCCATCTCATCGGGTATGGTCTTAAAGGCGCTGGCTTTTTTGACGACTTTGAAGCGGGCTCCGATCAGTTCAGGGTTCACATTGTCACCGCCGCGCGAGGTGGCAACCACCTCTAGCCCATCGAGGCGGCACACCTTTGCCTGCGCCCCGCCGGCAGCCAGAACCGCCCCGACCAGACCCACAATGACCGCGCGCATGCTCTGCTCCTGGACTCGGCCGATTATCGGCAAGCGATGACTCTGAGGGTGAGCGACGTGAAAGGGCCGCCCAGGACGTAGTCGAGGCTGCCGCCGACCTTGACGGTTTTCGGGTGTCCTTCACCCCACGCGATCTTGCTGCGGTAAGGCGACGGCCCATCCGTCCAGCTTACAGGGGCGATCGCAGGGGTGCCGTCGACATGATCGCGCCGAACCACGAATGTGCCAGCGGCCCCTTTCAGCTCGTAGCCCTCGTACCCGACGTTCATCATCACGCCGCGGGGCTCGCTGAAGTACATCCTTCGGTGCTCGGTGTAGCGGTGCACCTTGAACGTCTTACCGATGAGGTCTGTGCGTTCGACGGGCTGACTGGCGTATCGCACGCCGGTGTCTTCCACCCGCACCGTGGCGCGATCTGCGGGACAGGATCTCGGTGCCGCCGCTACTGCACTAACGCTTAGAACCGCCCCGACCAGACCCACCCAGACCGCGCGCATGCCCATCCCCTGCCGCCGCCCGCGGCCTTGAGCAGGATCATCGCTGATCTTGGCCGTGCGAGCGAGAGGGCAGAGTGCGGGGGCTGTGCATGGATAGGAATTTGAACCTGCAACGGAGTGCAGCCTGCGTCGGCTCAGGCCGAGACCCTTCCTTCCTTCCTTCCCGGGGGCTCGGGCTGAGGGAGGAAAAGAGCTGAAAACGCCTAGAAAAAAGAGAAGCAGGGAGGGAAGGAAGGAAGGTTGTACATACGTAAGTTATTGATTTTTATATATTACTTCCTTTAGTGGGCATCCCGCACGAGGTTGAGAGCTGGGAAGGAAGGATCCCGGGGCTGGGGCTTCCTTCCCGAGTTCCTGGAAGGAAGGGTCAGCCGATCCAGCGCCAGCCGTGCGCATGACGGCCCGGCGAGGGGACGACGATCTCCTCAATCCAGTTGCCGTCCAGCAGGTGCCGGATGATGTCGTCGCGCTCACGCGCAGACACGTTCCGGATCTTCCTGGCGAGCTCCAGGCGCGTCAGCATCCCGGCCGCCTGGATGGTGTTGCGCACGGCGTTGAACTTGGCCTCGTAGTCGCTGCCCGCCATGTTTCTCGTGGCGCCGTTGAGTAGCACGCGTGCGGACGACACCGCCCACGCAGCACCCCATTCCAGGTCAGACAGGGTCACCTTGGCTGCGCGCCCCTCGCGTGAGACCGCGTGCAGGCTGGCCAGGCGCACGCTGTACTCGAAGATGCGGCCCATCAGCGGCGCGCAGTCCTTGTTGGCATCACCCAGCGCTAGGATCTCCTCCTCGAAGTCGAGCGCGCGCTGCCGCACTGCCTCGCTCTGCCAGTCCAGGCGGTCCTCACAAGGCTTGATCATGAGCTGGTAATTGCCGAGCTTGGTCTGCAGGTTGCCCTCTCCCTCCGGGATGATGTCCCATAAGGCTTGACCAATATGGTCGGGCACGACGCGCGCGCTTGCTGGAGCCTCTTGTGCTTTGGCGCGCGGGGCGGCCTCGACCAGCAGGAAGCGGTTAAGGAAGCCGTCCCGCACGCTGCCGACCGTCACGGCGCTGTAGAACGCCTCCGTGGTCGAGGCGCCGAACAGGGTCAGAGACGGAGACGGGATTGCCTGGACAGCCTTGTCCTTGACCTCAGCCGCCTTGGCCCTGCGGGTCAGCTGAAAGGCCGACTGCCCCTGCTCACGCGACCAGAGCTCCAGGAACACACCGCGCATGGCATGCTCGTGCGGGTTGCCGTTCTTGTGCGACATGCGCCCGAGGAGATTGGCGCCGATCTCGTCGGCTGTCGCCACACAGCAGGGGTGGTCTGCCATCATCTGCTCGATGGCTGAGGCGGAGAAGCCCTTGGCCGTGGCGTGAAGGATGCCCAAGCCGGCAGCGTCCAGGATCTCGCCGACGGCACTCAGAGGCCGGTTCTTACCGACAGCGGTGTCGGCCAGCATGACGATGTAGAGGTTCAGAGCCGTGCCGGTCGGCCCGTAGAGATGGCGGCCGCAGACGCCAGACAGCACCGCCACGGCGGCCGCGACAGCCAGAGGACGGTTAGGCCGCCGGGATGAGGCCAGTATCCAGTCCGCCATCTCGCCGAGCAAGCCAGTTGGGTAGGTCCAGCCCACGTCGTGGCCGAGGCTGAGGCTGTTCAGCACATCGCCTGGACCTTCGTTCGTAGGCGTCAGGATCTCGCCCGTCTCGGCGTCTCGGATCGTGCCGTCCTGGTCCTTGGCGACCTGCCGGAGAGCCGGATCTTCTGCGCTGTGTTCTGATCCGGGCTCAGGGTCGGCCGCAGGGCTCGGTTCATCCGCGTCAGATATCCAGAGCGGAGCAGCGAGCGCGACCTCGAGCAGCTGCTCGCGATCGTGGCCGGCATCCAGGTAGTCGGACACGTCGCCCTTCTCGGGCAGGCCCGGCAGGCGCACGATGCGGGTGCTGCGAGCGACGCCGTGGAGCAGGGCTGCGAGGTCCTGCGCCTTCTTCCGGCCCGCCTCGTCATTGTCCTCCAGGATCAGGCAGTCTTCGCCTTCAAGATCCTGGACCGCCTCCTCGGTCCAAGTTCCGAAGGCTGCCGTGACAGCCCGAAGCCCGAGGGCAGCCACCCGGTCCGCATCCTTCTCGCCCTCCGTGGCGAAGACCGGCCCTGGGGTGCGCCGCGCGAGATAGTCGCGCCGGTACAGCGGGCGCCGCTCAGTGCCACATTTCCAGTACCAGCGGCCGTCGGCGCCGCGGTGGCGCGGCCGCACCTCCTTGGGCTTGGACGGGTGCTCGTAACGCAGGAGCTGGTAGAGCAGCTCTCCATCGACGGTGTAGGCGTACTCGGCCGTGCAGGCGTACCCATCGCGCCGCAGCCACGTGTCATCGAACGGCGTCGGCTTCTCACCATGCTGAGCTTCCGCTCGCGGGAACGGGATGACCCGCTCGGACGCTGCCTGAGGAGCGGTAGAGGGCTGCCACTTGGGCAGCCCGAGGCGTTCGCGGACATAGTCGCGGCACATTTGCCAGTCGTCGCCGGCGTGCGAATGGACGGTGAAGCCGTCCGGCTCTTTCGGATCGACGAAGACCGTCAGTGACTTATCCCTGCGGCTGTGGCCCGGCCCTGGGGCCGAGACGCGGTTGCCGTAGGCACGGCCGCCAAGAGCCCGAGCAACCTGCCGAGCATCGAGAGCAAGAGGACTGCGCTTGTGCATCATCGTGCGCCCTCCTGCGGGCCAATGCCGGCAAGGCTCATGACGAGGACAGCCATGGGAGCCGAGAGGCCGAAGCGATCGCTGATCATGCGAACTGACCACGCCTCGCTGGCGAGAATGTCTGCCGAGGCGGGCAGAAAGCGTTGTCTGCAGGTGGCGGGCTGCTCAAAGCAACAGGGATCACTCTGCTCCGCGAAGAGTTTTCCAACGCACAGGCGTGCGGGATCGGAGGCACAAACGGCCTCTTGACCTGCTACTGCAGGCCGGTTACACAGGGTTTGCATTGAGGAATGTCCTATCTAAAGCCCGCGCGAGCTCGAACTCGCCGGGCTTTTTATTTGCCCAGCAGGTTGGTTGTTCTAGATTGCTTTGTAGCGCCGGTGCGGCTTAGGCTGGCGAGGTCGAAGGCCTGCCCTGAAGCGGCACGCCCGCGGCTTGGTAGGCGCGGGTGACAGCGGGGCCGGTGCGATCGCCAGCGAGGTAGGCGGCAAGCCCCTCCTCATCGCCATCAAGGAAGGCGCGCAGCGCCACGCGTGAGAAAGCCCAGCGCGCACCGATCTTGCGGCCGAGGCCATAGCGCTGGGCCAAGCCGATCAGCCGCAGCCGCTCCTCGCCCGAGAGGGCGCGCGCCTTGCTGATACCGATGGCGTCGTTGGGGTCGTAGGGTTTCAGGACAGCGGGCGCGGCACAGCCGAACTCACTGCCAACGCCGCCCGGTCGGACAGCGGCAACGGAATGCATCATGCGAAGATCCCAAAGATCAACGCACTCAAAGGCTTTGCACAGCCTCACGAGCCTGCAGGGGGCAAAATCGTGACATGATGGATCGAGTATGATCTAACTGTGCGGGCGAACCTTCGGGTGCGCAGTTGAAGGAAAATGCCTGGCTTGCAGATCCCACTCGTGGGCCAGACATCTCCCGATGGGCGAGGAGCGCGACAACGCTGGATGCGTCGATCCGCTCGTCCCCATCGGTTTCAGCACATTAACGCACATAGGGCCGTCACATCAATAACTGGTGTCCCGCTCTAGCGTTCCGCGCCAGATGTTGTGTCAATAGCTGAATATGTGCATAATGTCCTAAATCTTAGTAAGTGCTTGAAGAGGTAGCGAAAACGGACACCGAAATTTTTTTCGGTCCTGAAACGCGACGTTGCCGAACTGTTGCAAAGCCGCCACTTTGAGGCGGCAATCGCGAGGCGTAGGCGGAATATCTGCTCACCTTGCAATTGGCTTTGTCCACCGTGTTTCCGAGACTTCCTTCGGCTGCAAGGTCCTACCTGCGTCCTGTCGCGGATTGGATGTTTCGGAACACGCTCGGTGTCTGGATGCGAGACCTCCTTGGCGGCTGCAACAACCTTGAGGGCTTTCGGGAGCGCGTCCGGATCAGGCGGTTTGGTAACGGGCTTGGCGAGTTCG
>NZ_JBAWTG010000202.1:0-6085 GCF_037106235.1 Methylobacterium nigriterrae
GCGCAGATCGACGGACAAGGTTGTCGGCATGGCCTCCTCCTTGCCCCATCAACCCTCAGCCGCCCAGCACAGCTTCCGATCGGACGAGCCCCGCTCTAGGGCCACATGGCTCGTGAAATTGACCTGCAGGAAGAACGCGATCTCCTTGTCGGTGAAGTGGCGCTTCGCGCCGAAGAACCTGCGATAGAGCGACTGCGCAGTCGTGTGTTCGACGGCAGCCAGCATTCGTTCCCGGTCATCCGGCCGCAGCGCTCGGATTTCCAGCGTCCGGCCATCGCGCAGGTGCTCGACCGCCGAGTAGTGCGACAGGTCATCCATGACAGTTCCCCTCCTCGAAATTGCCGCCGCTCGCCTCGCGAGTAGTCGTGGCGAGGTTTGCGCGCCGTGATGCCGTTTGCCGCGGCCACGCGGGCCTTGGCGTCGCCACTAACGAGCCCAGCGGAAGCCTCGGCGAACCCGCTCACGCTCCATGCGGCCCCACGCAGGTGGCGCCGGAACAGCCTGTCCAAGGCGGTTGCCGCCTGATCATACTCGGCGCCGCAGTTCTCGGCCCGCTCCTTCGGCAGGTCACCGCGGTCGACGAGACAGTGGAAGGCGCGCTCGTCCGATCCGTAGGCGAGGCACAGCAGGTTGTAGAGGCGCTGCTGGAAAAAAGTTCGTGATTGTCGGCGAGGGCCTCCTTCTCCGGCTTCTCCTCGGCGCCGTAGCTCGCGGAGAAAGGCGCTGCCGTTGATGATCTGCCGCGCCCAGGCGGGCCTGAGGCGCAGCAGGACCAAGGCGGCGAGTTGGTCGGCGGCGTCCTCCTCCCGGCCGAGGACGGGCACGTCTAGCAGATGGAAGTGGGCGTGACCGGTGTCGTGCAGGAACACCTGCGCGACAGGGCCAACGATGGCCTCGTGGCGGGTCATGCCGGCGAGAGAGGTGTCCGTCGGAGCCCGCTCCCGCACGTCCTGAATGAATTCGTAGCAGACCGTGACCGACGGCGTCTCGGGCGCGTACCAAGCGTTGGCCTCACCGTCGCATTCGGCGAGGCGAAGAGTGAGGGCCTGAGGCAGCCGAACGACGCTGACGATCTCGCGCAGGCCCTCAAGCAGGCGCCGCGCCCGCATCTCGCGGTAGATTGCCTGCGCTTCAGTCGCCTTTGGGGCTTTGTAGACGACGCGGATGCGGCTGCCGCGGGCGGTTCCGGGCCAGGCCGGACGGGCGCAGGGGATGAGTGCCACAGCAAGGACCAGGAGAAGTGCCCGGATCATCGTCCGGCCTCCGGTTCTCAGAGGGCCGGCATCGCCCGGATGGTCTCGCGCGTGCCGCTGACGGTCAGGTCGTTGTCGAACTGATGCATGAGAGGGACTGGGACGCCGATCTCCCCGCCGCCGAGCCAGCGCCGGCGCGCAACAATCGCGACGAGCGTGTTGCCGTCGGCCGAGACCCGCACATCCTGCACCCGGCCCACGACGAGCTTGTGATCGGCATAGAGCCAGCGTCCGCGCAGCGTCGGGACCAGCGAGGCGGCGCCGATCTGCATGCGCGCGTCCGCCCGATCCACGAGGGACGAGCGAGCCTCCTGCGCGCTCGCTTCGCCCGCGAGCATCACAAGGGCGCAGGCCCAGGCGCAAACGGGCTGCTGCATCTGCTGTCCCTCCTCCCTCGCGGGTGAGGATCGGCGTGGTGTTGGTCGTTCTCCAACTCCGGTTGGTTGAACTGCCGCCATGCACTTGGCGCCATGCCCGACCAGCGCCGAAAGGCGTGCGTGAAGCCGGCAGGCTCGGAAAAATCCAGGGCGGCCGAGATCTGTGCGAGGCTCATGCTGGTGTCGGTCAAGAGGTGCCTCGCCACTCGGAATTGTGCCTCATTGGCAAGCCGCCGGAAGGTCGTGCCCTCGGCCCTCAGGTGGCGGTTCAAGGTGCGGCGGGTCACCAGTCGCAGGCGCGCCACGCGCTCCGCTTTGCAACGCTGCCGCGTCACCTTGGTCTGAAGGTACTGGCGAAGCTCATCCGTCAGCAAGGAAGGCTCCGCCGCCTCAAGCCGGCGGATGCGATCTTCCGCCCTCCGGCGCACAGCCGAATCCGCGCTTGGGACCTCCTGCTCCAGGAGTGCGGCCGGGAACACCAAGGCGGCGGTTTCCTGATCGAAGCGGACGGGCGCGCGAAAGAAGCTGGCATACGGGGCGGAATCGCGCCGAGCCGAGCGCGGCAGCAGCACCTCCAGCGGCGCCCAGTTGGGGCCATACAGCGGCCGCAGAATGTTGGTCACTGTGGCGAGCGCTCGCTCCAGATGCAGAGCAGCGCCCCCGGCCTCAGGCTCATGCGGGGCGTAGCTGAGGACGGCGACGTCGTTGTGGACACCGAGGCCGACCATCGCCCCCCCGGTCTCTCACGCATGCATGCGCTTCCAGAGACCGCAGGGCGTCACCCACTGAGCCGCAGTTGCGCAGCAGCAGGCCGAGAAGGCCGAGCGAGGCCAGCGTGGTTCGCTGCCCGACAAGCAGCCAGAGATGGGGGCAGCGCGTGCGGTCGGCAGCCAGAGCGATCAGGTGACCGAGTGCGGTGAACGGGACGAGCTTGCTGTTGCCGTCGAAGAGCCGGGGATCGAGGCCTACCTCGTCGATGAGGCTGCCGAGATCCGCGTCGAGTTCGACCAGAACGGTGTGGAGCGTCTGCACGACACCGAGATGAATAAACCCGACAGGAAGAGCATTCTCATCGCGTTAAAATCTTCGGCTGTGACAGCATCATCTCGGCGGCCATCGGAATGTATTTCTACAGACGGGGACATGAGCCACCCTCTTGCCTTCTAATCGAAGCAATGCATATAATCTCGCTTAATCAAGCATAGCAATGGAATGTCTTCTCCACACGAGTATTCAATCTGACAATGTCTGGCGGCATGCATTTTGAACGCGCGCGAATAGGGGGCGATGCACAGCGCGGCTGGGATGTTAGGCGTTCCAGAACGCCCGTCGGCGGAAGCCGTGCTGCCTCTACTCCCGACTCAAACGGTGCGAGTGCAGGTGCTTCAGAGTGGTGCGCAGATTGCCCGGCAGGCACCGGGCAGACGGCGGAGGGCAGGTCCGCTCGATGAGCCGGGCGAGGACATGGACCTGCGGCCCGTGCCGTTGGTGGGCTGCATCAAGGAGGCGTCGACCGACCACAGGCGGCACCGTTACTAGAGGGCCTGCGCACGCGATGGCGAGTAGCGGCCCGCGCCGAAGCAATCGTTCTGAGCGGCCATCATGGCCGGGTGCCGAGTCCCGGTCCTACTGCTATAAAGCGGAACGGGCCCTACGGGTCGGCCCCGAACGACCACGCGAGCGTGACTCGCGGATTGCTGGGAGAGATCCCGATGTACCAGCACATTCTCGTCCCTACAGACGGGACGCCACTTTCCGCTTCGGCCGTAAAGGAAGCTGTATCGCTCGCCAAGACTGTCGGGGCGAAGGTCACAGTGCTCACGGTCGTCCACCGGCTCCCGACATTGGCTTTTGCACCGCCGTACCCGCACGCAGATGAGTTTAGGCAACATGCACATGCCGACGCCGAGCGTAGGCTCACTGAGGCCGAGCAGGAAGCCAAGCGGGTCGGTGTTCCTTGCGAGGTCGTGAAAGTCGAGGACCGGCAACCGTACGAAACCATTATTGAGACCGCCGGGGCCCGCGGCTGTGACCTCATTGTCATGGCCTCGCATGGCCGTCGTGGCATTTCCGCCCTCGTCATTGGCAGCGAGACCATGAAGGTTCTCACGCATTCCAAGGTGCCCATTCTAATCTACCGTTGACCGTCTGCGAGCTGCGCCTGCAATCACGAGGCCGTGCAGTCTTTCGATCTGCTGCGGCCGAATTGGTACGTGCCCGACATCGCTCTGCGCCTGCGCTGCACCGCCTGCGGCGGCAGGTGGGCGACGACGTACCCCAAGATGGGCTAGGGGCAGAAACGCACAGCCAGGAAGGATCTACAGGTTTCGCTCACGCGGCCTGACCGCCCGCTCCTCGACACAACCTTCGCGCAGAACGGACAGAACGACCGAGCGGTCGAGGCAATCAGCATCGAGCAAGCAGCTCAAATCGTCAGCCCCGCCGATGGCATGGCCATCCAGGCTGATGATGACATCACCGGCCCGCAAACCGCCGGCAGAAGCCGGACCACCAGCTTCGACCGCGCCAATCCGCACGGCCCGGGGACCCGCCCCAATCGCGACGGCAATGCCGCGCGGCAGCGATACGGTCTGAGCCACGATGCCGAGATGCGCACGGCGCACCCGACCGTGGCGCAGAAACGCACCGAGCGCGAACCGCGCCGTGTTGCTGGAGATGGCAAAGCACAGACCCTGTGCCCCCCCAATCATGGCCGTGTTGACGCCGACTACCTCGCCGGTCGCGGACACGAGCGGACCGCCGGAACTGCCGGGGTTCAGCGCCGCATCCGTCTGGATCACGTCATCGATCAGGCGCCCATTGCGTCCGCGAAGGGAACGGCCGAGCGCCGAGACGACCCCAGCCGTGACGGTGGACTCGAAGCCGAGCGGATTGCCGATCGCGACGACGAGGTGGCCGCGGCGCAACGACTTGGAATCGCCGAGGGAGGCTGCCTTGGTGCCCGGTGGCAGCCCAGCCCGCAGCAGTGCCAGATCCGTGTCGGGATCGTTCCCGATGACCTCGGCCTCTGCTTCGGTGCCATCTGAGAGAGCAATGCGGACCCGCCGAGCCGCTGCTACGACGTGGCTGTTGGTGAGGATCAGCCCATCGCCGGCCAAGATCGTGCCCGAGCCGAAGCCGCCTCGCGGGCCAACGCGGTTCTCGATCCGAACCACGGCAGGGCCGACGCGGTCCGCAGCTTCCGCAACGGTGCGCGAGTAGGCATCGAGCGGCAGCTCGCATCGGCGGTCGTCGGCGAGATGGTCCGTCTCCGCACGCATGTTCCGTTCCTAAAGGTGGATGACGCCGAGCCGGGCGGCATGCGCGACCGCTTCGGTCCGCCCGTCCGCGTCGAGCTTGTCGAGCAGAGCGCCAACGTGAAACTTGGCCGTGTGGACCGAGATGCCGAGCTGACGGGCGATGGCCTTGTTCGAGGTGCCCTCGGCTAGAAGGGCCTACACCTCCAACTCGCGCGGGGTGAGTTCAGCATCCGGGTGCGGTCCGGCCTCCGGCTCGGCCGGGACCACAGAGACGTCGGCCGGTTCTCCGGGGCTCACAAGGCGCAGCCCGGGCAGATCCGCCAGCAGGGCAGCGAGGCGGTCAGCCAGTGCTGGATCCGGCACGGCGAGCGCGACGAAGATTGGCCGGCCATCATCCGGTCCGGTCACGGTGCCGGTCGCTCCGCGACGGTGAGCTGGACCTGCAGGTCGGCGCCGGCGCGTCGCAGCGACAGCGCGATCGTTCTGCCGATGCTGTCGGGGCCGAGATCTTGCTGCACAGCTCTGAGGCTCCCGACCGATTTTCCGTCCCAGCCCGTGATGACGTCGCCTTGCAGCAGGCCGGCCCCCGCGCCTGGACCGTCGGCTGCGACGCTCATGATCATCACGCCAGCCTCACCATCGGGCAACCGAATCGGCTGCAGGCCCAGACCGAGATAGCCCCGTGCGATCCGCCCATCGATCGTCAGCTTGGCCGCGACGCGCTCGATCGTGCCGGTCGGAATAACAAGCACGCGTCGACGCGGCCCGAAAACCGCCATTCCGAAGGCATCGCCCTGTGCATCGACGACAAGGCCGCCTTCGGCTTCGCGTCGCAGCGCCATGCCGAGTTCAATCCGCGCATCGATGCTGCCGCCGCGCAGCGAGCGCCAAGCTGGTCCAACCAGCGCGACCGTGCCGAGTGCGGCCAACGGCTGGCTCTGGGCGCTTCCAACGGCAACTACCAGGCCGCCGGCTGCGACCGCGGGCGCCGACAGCGTCACCGGCCGAAGGTCGGCCTCGACGCGCAGAAGCGCGACGTCCGTTGAGGGATCGCGCCCGACTATTGTTGCAGCCGCGGTCGAGCCGCCAGGCAGGCCGACGCGGATCTCGCCATCGTCGGCGAGCGCTTCCTCTGCAGTGATGATCAGACCAGGCTGCCACGCGAAGCCGCTCGCCCGAGAGCGGGGCGAACGGA
>NZ_JBAWTG010000203.1:0-5965 GCF_037106235.1 Methylobacterium nigriterrae
GCGGCTGGTCGGCCAACGAAGAGTTCAGGGCATCCATGCCGCGCTCCTGCACGAGATCGGATCACCCCTCATACACCCCATTCTTGTGACACAGTAGTAGTAGCAGGATTAAGCGCCTGGGAAACCGTCGTTTTTCCGATAGCTTTAGTTGACATGTTGATTTGAAGAAGGTCTGCCTATTAGCTTCTGCCATGCAGTTCTTCGACTCCCACGGCGTGCGCATCGCCTACATCGACGTGGCTCCGGCCTCCGGCGCGGGCGATCCGGTTCTTCTCATCCACGGGTTCGGGCCGAACCATGCCGTGAACTGGGTCAACACCCAGTGGGTGAAAACCCTGACGCACGCCGGCTACCGGGCCATCGCGCTCGACAACCGCGGCCACGGCCAGAGCGATAAGCTCTACGACCCCGCCGCCTACACGCCCACCGTCATGGCCGAGGACTCCCGACGGCTGCTCGATTATCTCGGGATCGGCCGGGCCGACGTGATGGGCTACTCGATGGGCGCCCGCGTCGCGGCCACCCTGGCGCTCAATCATCCCGAGCGCGTGCGCTCGCTCCTGATCGGCGGGCTCGGCATCCATCTCGTCGAAGGCGAGGGCCTGCCGCCCGGCATTGCGGATGCCATGGAGGCGCCCTCCCTGGATGTGCTCACCGACCCGACCGAGCGCATGTTCCGCGCCTTCGCCGAGCAGACGAAGAGCGACCGCAAGGCGCTCGCCGCCTGCCTGCGAGGCTCGCGCCAGAACCTGTTGCGCGGGCAGGTCGCGCAGATTTACGTGCCGACATTGATCGCCGTCGGCACCAAGGACCACCTCGCCGGCTCGCCACAGGAGCTGGCCGCCGTTATGCCGAACGCCCGCGCCCTCGACATCCCGAACCGCGACCACAACGTCTCGGTCGGCGACATGAACCACAAACGGGGCGTTCTCGCCTTCCTGGCCGAGCGGCCCTGAGGGGTCTGTCGCAAACGCGAACGCGATGACGTTCACCAGCCGTTAGGCATGCCGACCGAGCTTGCCGCCTCCGCTCTGGAGCCGGCCCATGATGCTCAACGCCCTCGCCCTCAAGCCGAAGAAACGGGCCTATAGCAACTCGTGAGCAAGCAGCCCCAATACCGTCGTCCCTTCCTGGCTGGGGACAACAGGAGCACTTTTATAGAGATCATCTTCCTCTCTGTCCCTATTATCCTCGGGTTGGCCCTCCGGCGACGACCGAGCATCCCATCGAACACACGGGGTCAGCGTCTGTCAGCCCGGCCCTTGCGGACCGTGGTCGCGTAGGCGCGGTCGAGATCGTCTGAGGCGCGGTCGTTGAAGCGATGCTCGATCCCATCGAAGGCCGCTGTGACGGGCCTTCTCAGGAAGCACGCCGGTGGATCCGCCGAACGACCAAACAGGGCCCGAAGCGGAATGGCCGATCCTGGCCGAGAGCGGCCTGTCCGCTTCGGGCGCAAATCGCTGGTAAACGGACGTTCGGCGGGGCGCATGTGAAGGCCTCGAATGACCCGCTGCAGCCCTTCACGGCGCGTGTGAGGAATGTCCGGTCGAGAGCGTATTCCGGACAATTGATTTCCTAACAGGGTTTCCTGACGCGGGCAGCCAAGGGGCCAGGGCACCGGGCAGGACGCAATCGGCGTGCATGGTTTCCCGTCGTTTTCCAGTCGGCCAATCCAGCGGGGCAAAGAGCGCTTGGGTGGTCCTTTGGGGTGTTGTCCGAAAGGAAGGTTGTTCGCTGATCGGATCCAAGCCTTGCGGACGGGATTTCTTGGGCTCCTCCTGCTGTCCGTATGGGCATGCTCTAACGGGCACCGTGGCTCATGCGATGGTTGCAGGGCTCTCAGCAGCAGCCGCTTCCGGCCTTTTACGGCCCCGCAGAAGATCCGCTTCTCGGCAGCTCGGTAGACGATGACCTACGACTGGAACGGGTAGTTTGCGATGGTCTACTTCCTAGCAATGAGTGAGCTGGATCTGATCTTGCAACTTGACCTCGATCGCTGCTGAGGGACGCCATCGCGTCCGGGTCGAGCAAAGCGAGGGCCGATCCGCGCGAGGGGGCTGAAGCGCGAACCGGCCGTCTATCGCCCAACGGAGGCCGTCGGGGGATCCGGAGAGCAACGATCTTAGTGAGCCTCAACGGGACCCGAGGACCGCTGCGGTTTCTTCAGGATGGCTACCACCCCGAGACTGAGCACGAGGCTGACGCCCACGAGGTAGAACCCGTCCGCGTAGGCCATGACTGTCGCCTCGCGGCGGACCTGTTGCGCCAGCATGCCGATAGCGGCGCTCTTGGCGGCAAGCGGGTCGGCGATGTGAGCGTGCAGCCCGGCCGCCAGCGCCGCGAGCCGATCTTGGGTGCGGGTCGCGTTCACCGTGATGGCCTCGGCCAGCACTGAGAAGTGCATGTGCTCGCGTCGGTCGATCATCGTCGACAGCATGGCGATGCCGATCGAACCGCCGAGGTTGCGCATCATATTCGACAGGGCCGAGGCGTCTGCCGTGTCCCGGGGCGCCAGGCCCGCCGTCGAGAGCTGCGACAGCGGGATGGTGAAGAGCGGCTGGCCGATGGCGCGTAGCAGTTGCGGCAGGATCAGCTGGTCGGCCCCGACATCGTGGGTGAGCCCCACGTTGATCCAGCAGCTCGCGATGAAGAACAGAGTGCCGGCCACCACCAGCAGCCGCGCGTCGAAGCAGCGCATGATCAGCGGCATCATGGGGAAGAGCAGCAACTGCGGCAGGCCCGACCACATCACGACGTAGCCGATCTGCTGGGCGTTGTAGCCCTGGATCTGCGCGCAGTAGACCGGGATGATGTAGATTGATCCAAACGAGACGGCGCCGAGCACCGTCATCAGCACGCAGGCTCCCCCGACCGAACGGTTGGCCAAGACCCGCAGGTTGATGAACGGCCGCTCGGCGGTCAGCTCGCGCAGGATGAAACCGGTGATGCCCGCCGCCGCCAGCAGCGACGCGTTCACGATGGCCTGCGAGCCGAACCAGTCCTTCCGCTGGCCCTCCTCCAGCACATAGGTCAGCGCCGGAAGCCCAGTCGCCATCAGACCGATGCCGATCCAGTCGCCCTTCCACAGCTCGCCCCAGCGGGCCGGCACGCTGTCGAAGGCGCCGAGCTGGATGGCCGCGGCCAGGGGGCCGAAGATCAGGTTCAGGTAGAAAATGTAGTGCCAAGACAGGTTGTCGGTGAGCCAACCGCCCGCCGTCGGGCCGATGGCCGGCGCGAACGTCGCGGTCAGCCCGAACATGGCGATGCCGATGGGCTGCTGCGCCTTCGAGAGCCGCGTGCGCACGATGACGATGGCGGTCGGGATCAGGACGCCGCCCGTGAAGCCCTGCCCGGCGCGGAACAGGATCATCTGGCTTAAGGACGAGGACAGCGCGCAGGCCAGCGAGAAGCCGGTGAACAGCATCGTGTTCACGGCGAGATACCGGCGCAGGCCGATCACCGAGGACAGCCAGCCGGTCAGCGGGATCACGATGATCTCGGCCATCAGGTAGGCGGTCGAGATCCAGCTGCCCTCCTCGGTCGAGGCGCCGAGCGCGCCCTGAATGTCGGCGAGCGAAGCGTTGGTGATCTGGATGTCGAGGATGGCTGTGAAGGCGCCCAGGATCGCGCCGAACACGGCGAGCCAGTCCCGACCACTCGCCTTCGCCTCGGGCACACCGCCGGTTGCCGCGGCGGAACTCATTGCGGCAGCGCCTCGCTGACGAGCGCGGGCGAAGCCTTGCTCTGGCGCGGCCGGACCTGCTCGACGGGATCCAGTGTGTGGACCGTGGCCTCCACCGACAGGCCGGGGCGGAGGCGCGCGACCAGCGGGTCCGTGTCGTCGAGGGCGATGCGCACGGGCACGCGCTGCACCACCTTGGTGAAGTTGCCGGTGGCGTTCTCGGGCGGCAGCAGCGCGAACTGAGCACCGGTGCCCGGGGAGAAGCTCTCGATCCGGCCCTCAAACTCATGGTCCCCGAAGGCGTCTACCGTGAAGGTGACGCGCTGGCCCTCAACCATGTGCCCGGTCTGGGTCTCCTTGAAGTTCGCCACGAGGTAGATGTCGCGGCCCATAGGCACGAGGGTCAGGAGACCGGTGCCGGCCGAGACGAACTGCCCGACCCGAAGCGAACGGTCGCCCGCGACGCCGTTAGTCGGCGCGGTGATGGTCGTGTAGGTCAGGTTGAGCTTGGCCTGCTCGACCTTCGCCTGCGACGCCTCCAGGCTCGCCCGGGCGCTGGCCTCCAGCGCCTTCAGGGAGTCGACCTGCTTCCTGGCCGCTTCGAGGGACGCGATGGCCTTGTCGTGTGCCGCCCGCTTCTGTCGCAGGTCGGAGTCGGCCTGCTGCTGGCGCTGCACCGTGCCCGAGCCGGTCTGCAGCAGGTTCTGGTAGCGGGTGTACTCCTTGCCGGCGAAGTCGAGCGCCGCGTCCGTGTTCTCGACCTCGGCCTGCGAGGACTGGACCTGCGCCATCTGCTGCGTGATGACGGCGGCCGTGCCGAGAAGCTGGGCGCGGCTCTTCTCGACCTCGGCCTCGGCCTGCTTGAGCATGACCCGGTACTCGCGGTCATCGAGCCGGGCGATCACGTCGCCGGCCTTCACCGGCTGGTTGTCGCCGACCATGACCTCGGCGATGTGGCCGGCGATCCGCGGCGCGACCGTGACCTTGTCGGACTGCAGGTAGGCGTCCTCGGTAGTCTCCAGGAAGCGGCCCACCGTCCACCAGTGCCAGCCATAGGTTCCGCCGCCGCCGAGGGCGGCAAGGACGACGAGAGACAGGATCACGCGGCCCTTCCGGCGCTTGCGCGTCGGAGTCGTCGGGGTGGCTGCCGCCGGGGTGGACGGGGTCGCGGTCCCCGGCGAAGCGGGTGTGACGTCCGGTTGTGGAAGGTCTCTGGGACGAGCGTCCATGGCGGTAGCCAACATCAAAACGATACGGTAAAGTATGGATAAATGAGAGACGTGCCTAAGGCAAGAAGACAGATGATGGAAACGGTGGCGGAACGGCCGACGGCACAGAAGCGGGGTACCGGTGGGCGCCCGACCCGCGAGGAAGCGGCGCGGCGGGAGGCGCGCATCGTCGAAATCGCCATGCAGCTCTTCATCGAGCGCGGCTTCGACGCCACTTCGATCGATGCGGTGGCAGAGGCCGCCGGCGTGAGTAAGCCGACGCTCTATGCGCGCTACCGCGACAAGCGCGCTCTGTTCGAGGCCGTGCTGAAGGAGCGGGTCCGCGAGTGGCTGGCGCCGCTCTCGGCCGCTGCCGAGGTGCAGGCTCTACGGACGGAGCCCAGGGATGCGGAGCTAGTGCTGGACGAGTTGAGCCGCACCCTGCTCGCCCGCTCGCAGGATCCCGGTGCGGCCGCGCTCACGCGCTGCATCGTCGCCCAGGCCCTGCAGTTTCCGGATCTGGCCAGGCTCGCCTACGAGGAGGGCTGGTTGCGTGGCGTACGGGCCATCGCCCGGCTCCTGGAGATCTTAGCTGCGCAGGGCCAGCTCGAGATCGACGACGTCGAGATCGCCGCCGACCTGTTCCTCAACCTCATCCTCGGACGCAGTTCGAAGCAGGCCCTCTACGGCATTCAGGTCGACCCGGAGGCGCAGGAGAGGCGCCGTCGCGCGGCCGTCGCGCTGTTCCTCGCGGGCGTCCGCCGGTCCGGCAAGGTTTGAAGCCGCGTGCGACTGGGATGAGGGCCGAACCGGCAATCAGCTCGTCCTCAAGCGTCACACTCTCGGGTCACATTTGGCTGCTTTGGCGGCAACGCGCTCGAAGCGAACGTCGGCATTCGGGCAGCAACCCAATGACTGCTTGCCACCTAAACGGCCCTCGATCTCCACAGGGGTATACCCCAATGTGAACCTCAGCGCATTCGCGTTTGCGACATGTGTGGACGCCCCTTTAGGAGCAAGAGAAATCTTCAAGAGCGGTGTGGCACGTGGTCGGGTGCTGACATGTGTGCGGCCT
>NZ_JBAWTG010000204.1:0-5949 GCF_037106235.1 Methylobacterium nigriterrae
CTGCCTGGCGGCTCGACCGCGGCTGCAACAATAGTCGGGCGCGATCCCTCAACGGACGTCGCGCTTCTGCGCGTCGAGGCCGACCTTCGGCCGGTGACGGTCCAAGTATGGAAGCCCGCAGAGGCGGTGGAGATGCGGGCAGGCGGCCTACTGCAACGAGGCGTCCGCCAACCATGCGGGCATCGACGGGACCGGCCTCGGCGCCGGTAGCGGCGGCACCGTCCTTCCAAGCTGGAACGGCGACAGCGGAGGTACGGGTCTCGGCGCGTCGGTCGGCGGCACGCCCTTTGCCGGGGGCATTCGTCCTGGTGCGGCCGGCGGCTTTTCGTAGATGGGATAGGGGCGGATCAGTCGTGGATGGGGCGTCATGAGCCACACGCTTCTTGGGCCCTCGGCATCGCCGGGTTGGGACGCTCGTTGATGGCGTGGCAGGTGTCTCTGCCGGCAGGAGGGCGCATGCCCTGGTTCTATTTCGACGTGCTGCACGACGGCGACGACGTGACCCGGGACCACAAGGGGACCGAGTTGCCGGACATGGGGGCGGCTCGCACTTACGCGCTCGTCCTCTGGCAGCGGATCATCCAGGAGCGGGCTGCCGGCGGTCGGGATCCGACACACTGGACCATCGCGATCTTGGACGTGCACGGGACCGTGCTGGACCTGTTGCCCCATCCGGCCAGAGACGAGGCATTGGGATAGCGCATAGCGCATAGCGCCGCGCTGCCGGATGCTGGCGAACTGCCCCTGACCCTCGCACTTGTGTGGTATGCTCGGTCTCAAGCCTGCATCTGCTACAGAGCTGATGGAGGGACGGCCCATGCACTTGGATCGCAACGGGCAAGGCGACTGGATCATCGATCCGGAGCAACTCGCCTCTCGACTGGACATCATCCCCGGCCATCTGCGGCATAAGATGAGGCTCGGCCTTGTCACGAGCCGCGTCGAAGCCGGTCAGCACGAGGATGCCGGCAACTGGCGCGTCACGGTTCGCACCGGCCAAAAAGCCTGGCAGGGCATCTTCGATGCGGCTGGCAATCTGACCAGTGAGCGCATGCTGTGACGGCACCGCAGGTGTCAACGTCATGCCCGCCTGCGGTCAAGGCAGGGCGCGACAGCGCTCTCGAACGAGGCGTCGCATTCGCATGACCAGCGCGCCTGCCTTCGCCTGAGACAGGCTACGGGAACGGGCGCCTCATCGCGCAGGCGGATCGAGCCGCGCGATGGTCCCCAGGATGTGCTGCCGATGCTCGCGCCACTCCTCCAGGGTCTCTTCGAGCGTCACGAGCAGGTGCCTCGCCTCCGCCGTGTTGTGTCCATCCTGAGCCAAGCGCGCGATCAGGGCGACCTGATCGGTGACACGCCTCCTGCCCTCAGCGATATGCCGGTCCGCCTCGGCGAGGCGCTCGCGCTCTTGCTGGACGTCGTGCATGGCGGATCTTACGCCTGTTTGAGGATCCAGTCCCGGCCGCGTGCGAGGCCGCGCAATTCGCATACCGTGCCCGCTTCCCTTCGCGTCAACGCCTCGGCGGGCCCGACTCGAAGCTAACGCCAAGCCCCTGCGCGCAACTGCACGGAGGATTGCCTCCCGATGGGACCGGGCCGAGCATCGCCTGCCTGACCCGAAAGGGAGGCGATTATGTCGGTGGTGAAGTTCATCGAGCTGTCGGCTCAGTCCCCATAAGGATACGAGGACGCGATCAAACAGGCCGTCGAGACCGCATCCAGCACGCTGCGCAACATCCAGTCCGTCTGGGTCAAGGAGTTCGAGGCCGTCGTCGAGAACGACACCGTGACCCAGTACCGGGTCAACCTGAAGCTCTCGTTCCTGCTCGAAGGCACGGGTGCAGGGGGCAGCTGAACGCGGCGCTCTCGCTTGGCTGTCCGCGCCGTCGGCAGGCGGGGTACCGACCGCAGCTCCGCTCCGGGTTCGCCTGCAACGTGCGCGGCCGGTACCTGCCACTCCGGATGTGCACCAGAGCGCAGGACGATGCTGCACCTGAGGGTCAGCAGCGGCAAACGTTGAGTGCGGCCAAGCTGATGAGACAGGCGAGGGGCACACTCACGTCCGGTGCCATTCCCACCCGGTGTTTCGCGCCGTTCCCGAGTGGGCGAGCCTGCCGCGTCTCGGGAAACGAGCCGCCGATGATTGGCTGCGACTGCCGCTACGTCTTCGGACCGCTTCGCAGAAATCGCCGTGCAGCCTGCTTTGCTTGTGTCGGTTCTAGAATGGGCTTCTTCTCGAGCAGACGCTTCACTCGCTCGTTGAAGTCGTCGGCTGAAATAGACTGAGCACACCCGTTGTTGGTTGCATGTGCCATCATGATTTCCGCGTCGTCGCCCAAGGCACGGGATTGCGCGGAGGGTGGATCAGATATGATGCGTGACGGCCTAAAAAGCGAGGGTCTCCGCCGGCGTCGATCCGCTCGTGACAGTGAGCCTTGGTGGCAGCGCACGCCTGTGGCACAGGGTCGGGCATGACCGAGACAACGAACACCCATCCCTACACGCTGGAGATCCTGCCCCCGAAGCTGGAGGGCGCCTCCTATCAATGGGCGATCCGCAGAAGTGGCAAGCTGGTTCAGCGCTCCGACCGCACGCTTCCGAACGAGGCGAAGGCGCGCGAGAGTGGAATGGCGCAGATCGAGAAGCTGCTGTCTGGAGCGGGGGACCGGTAGGCGGGACGTTCTCTCTGCGTCCCTGGGCTGGGCGACGTGGCAGGAGATAGCCATGGCTGGAACAGAGGCATGTGCGGTCGCCATAGCGCTGTTAAAGGAGCAGGTGGCGCGCCTCGATGGCATTATGCGCGACATCGATGACGGCCGCTGGTGGCCCTCAGATGCATTTGGTCACGAGGACGCTGAGAGCGTCACCCACCACGCCAAACGCATCGAGGAAAGCGTCGACGAGATCGCCCGCATCGTAGCGGCAATGAAGGATTAGCGGGTCAGAGCCACAGGCCGGGAGAAGGTGTGCCTTGAGCGCCCTGCACCGAAATGGGCGCGGTTCGACGCCCTGTCATTCCCGCCGCCTCCGTGCGAGAGGAGAGGATGATCAATCGAATCTGGACGGTGTCGAAAGCGGCCTTCGGCATAGGGCTGGTGGTGGTGGGCGCACTGTATGCGGCACAGAAGCTCGACCGTGAGCGCGCGGCACAATGGTCACTGCGGACAGGCGGCGTTGAGGAGCCGGAGTTGACCGGCTCGCTCAAGTCTCTGGCGCGGATCCCTAGAGGTCCCACGCAAGGTCCGTCCCGGTAAGCTGAGCACTCGCGTTCCATCGGAGTTTGATGGGGCTCCTCGGCCGCTGGACTGAGCTGCTGCTCAATCCAGTCAGCGCCTCATGAGCGTCACGACGCACGCCCGACATCGAACCACACGCTCTCAAGCACCATCGCACGCCAGTCCGAGTGTACGGGATCCATTTGCACAAGGTGCAGGATGGCCTCATCCAAAGCGTCGAGACCGCCGGCAGCGTGGATGCCTTCGCCAAGACGATGGAGTTCGCTCCAGTAGCCCGTGCCGATGGGGTCCTTGACGGGACCGCCGAGAGCTGGGCCGAGCTGCGAGTTCCCATGTTCCCGCCAGGTCGTGAGCGATCCACCATCGCGGACGGCGCTGAAGGTTGAGCCGACGTTCTCGCTCTGGACGATGGTCTGCAGCAAAGCGTTGGTCGCAAGTTCGGCCGTGGCGGCTGCATGTCTCATCGGGGTCACCTGAAGCCGCTTAGCACGGCCGTTCATTGCCGCTGTTGCCAGCCCTCTGTCGTGCTGCCGCGGGTCTCGGACCGCCATCCACGGCAAACAGCACGGCGTGCCCTTCGCTAACCCGCACAACCTCCTCCAGTTCACGTCAGGCCCTGTCGGTAGAGGGTCGGGTCTCCGTGCCGAAACCGATTGCCAGCCCGCATTGCGGCGCTCACGATCAGGCCTCGTGCACGGATGCCCTTCGTGCTGTCACGCGGAGTCGCTCATGGACGTCATCCTCAACCCGATCGGATCTTCCGGCACCGAGTGGAGCCTGGACGACCGTCTCGGCCGCCACCTCGGCACGATCCATCTATCCGCCGGGGCCGCACCATTCGAGATCGAGCCAAGTCCGACCAGTGCCCTGGTGGGGATCAATAGGGCGCACAGGTCGCTCAGTGAGGCGATGTCCGCCATCTCGATCCGCATGAGCGGGACCTGCGAACTCAACAGTCACGATTGGGATTGAGGTGCCTCAGCGTCCGCGTTCTGTTGGAGCTTGGTCCCCTCGAGCGGAGCCGAAGCCAGGCCGCCATCGAGGCTCGTAGGCTGGGCGTGACCGAGCACTCGCGTGGCCGTCGCCTCGACAGCGGCGGGAGGTGGCCAGGATCTCCAGCCTGCCCATGTGGAACGGTCCACGCATTCGCCGAAGCGCTTTAGGATGAGCCGACGCGCCACAGGAACCGCCGAGATCAGCCTCTCGTTTGCTAAAGGCGCTGAATCAGGCGCTCTGAAAACGGCAGGAGGAACCCATGGCTGTCGACAAGGACCGCGTTGAAGGCTCGGCCACGAACCTGGGCGGGAAGGTCAAGGAAGGCGCCGGCAAGCTGACCGGGGACGAGAAGCTCAAGAACGAGGGCGTCGCAGATCAGGTCAAGGGCAAGGTGCAGAACGCCGTGGGCGGCGTGAAGGACGCTCTCAAGGGCAAGTAGGACCTTCTCGCCAAACTCGTTTATGTGCCCTGGCTTCGTGGATCGGCTTCCGAGCCCGCGTGGCAATCTCCGCGAACGCCTGTAATTCTGGCCGCGATGCCTCGGCCAACCGTGTCCAGCCACTCCCCCTGTCATTCTGATCGTCGACGACGAGGCGCTCCTGCGCACGATGGCGGCGGAGTACTTCGAGGAGGCCGGCTATGAGTTGGTCGAGGCTGCGGACGGGGCTGCCGCCCTCGTGGCTCGACCTGCGCCTACGCGACCTTCGAGGAAGCCAGGCAGCCAGCTCGGGCGGAACTGAATGGCCTAATCGCGCTTGGAAGCGCGACGGCCGGCACCATGTGGTTGCGTCAGATATGCGATAAGCCAGACCGGAGCGGTCAATTCCGGGTGGCCCTGTCTGATTTGTCCGACTGGTCGGGGCTCTCTGACTTCGTGTCGCCTTGCTCTTGCAGAAGCCGAGCCTGAGCGCGCAAGCGAATGGCCTCGACCGTGTGACGACGCGCCTCTTCCAGGAGCACCCGGACAGCTTGCCTTTTGCCTTTCGTGGCGAGCGCATCGGCAGCCGAGGCAAGCTCGGTTGCAATGCATTCGGCAAGCGCTGCTGCGGACAGAAGATCGGCGGATGATGGGGTCACGGCAGCCTCTACCGATCAGGACAAATGCCGTTCAGGCCTACGGTCCTGCTCGATGCGTCATGTTGCGATGCAACGAGAAAACACGGATTATTGTGCATTGCAACAAGAGAGAAACGTGACAGGTTCTACACGTGCAAATCGTACGAGGAGGCGGGTCGAGCGGCTGATTTGAGTGGAGGCCGATCCAGCTTCTCGGGCTTCGGCGGATTGTCTCGCAACGGGAACAGCGCCCTCCTTCAATGAGCCGCTACATGCGAGGTTGCATCACTCGCCCTCTCACGATGCCCGTCCTTCACGCGCGGGCGTGAAATGCGGATGACCCGCATCCGTGAGGGCTCGGTCCACAGCCTCGATCGCCAAGAGGACGCGCGTCAGATCCTCCGCCATTGAGATCGGCGCCAACTCGATGCTGCCGAGCTTCTTCGTGATGGCGTCCCGCTGCCTCACAAGGGCCGAGCGTGCCCGGTTGAGATCCTCGACTTCATCCGTCATGGGGTTACCCTCTCCCTCGGCATGCCTGGGCCGGTCGGACCCTGTTCTAGAGCGGATCCCGCGCTGCTTGAGACGGGTTTGCGGGTGGTGCGTTGACGGATGAAGGAGCTTGCCCATGCCTTCACCGTTGTCTGTGGACCTGCGC
>NZ_JBAWTG010000205.1:0-5931 GCF_037106235.1 Methylobacterium nigriterrae
TGCTGGTCCACGGCATCCGCCCACCACGCGTGCGGTTCCGGTCGACGATCGGCGATGCTGTCGTAGCCGCCCACAACAAGGCGGATGCCGAAGACGCCATGCCCGCCCTCACCCCGATCTGAGGAGGCAAGTCTTTCCAGCTGGGCCGTGATTTTCGCTGATGCGCGCTGACGGTCCCTGGATCCTGGTCCGGCCGAAGGGTGAACTCCGGGGTTGATACAGAACCCGGCTCAAGCTTGCGCGACACTCCCAACGATACCAGCGACGGCCGTGAGGGCGACGACAATCCAAGGTGGCGCCCGCCAGACGGTCAGGAGCACGTAGGCTACCGTGGCGAGCGCGAAGTCGCGGGGTGCGCCAACCGCGCTTACCCAAACCGGATCGTACAAGGCCGAGCCCAGGATGCCGACCACGGCTGCGTTGGTGCCGCGCATCGCCGCCTGCGCCAGGAGCCGCGTCCGGAACGCATCCCAGAAGGGTAGCATCCCGTAGACCAGCAGGATGCCGGGCAGGAAGATCGCCGCCAGTGCGATCGCCGCACCGACAACACCGTTGGGAGCAGGCTGCACGACCGCCCCGAGATAGGTCGCGAAGGTGAAGAGCGGCCCTGGGACCGCCTGGGCCGCGCCATAGCCGGCGAGGAACGTATCAGGACTCACCCAGCCCGGATCGACCACAGCCGCCCGCAGCAGCGGCAGGACGACGTGGCCTCCGCCGAACACGAGGGCGCCGGAGCGGTAGAAGGCGTCGAACAACGCCACGGCTTGAGAGTGCAGGACCGCCACCAAGAGGTGAGGCACGACGAGCAACAGCAGGAAGGCAGCCAGTGCGACCATGCCGGCCTGGCGCGAGACCGGGAAGATGAGGTGGCCGCCAGCCGGGACATCGCCTGAGCGGCACAGCGCGAGGCCCGCAACCGCGCCGAAGGCGATGGCCAGGATCTGTCCGAACGCGCCGGCAAGGAACACCGTCAGCAGGAGCGCGCCAACGGCAATGGAGGCTCGTGGCCGGTCCGGCGCGAGCGAGCGGGCCATACCCCAGACCGCCTGTGCGACCACCGCCACCGCGACGAGCTTGAGGCCATGGATCAGGCCCTGCGCGGTCGGTCCGGTGAAGGCGCTCGCCCCGTAGGCGAAGGTGAGCAGCAGAAGGGCGGAGGGCAGCGTGAATGCCGTCCAGGCGGCGAGGCCACCAAGCAGCCCGCCGCCCCGCAGCACGCCGAGCGGGAACCCAACTTGGCTCGATGCGGGGCCCGGTAGGAACTGGCAGAGCGCCACGAGGTCCGCATAGCCGGCCTCGTCGATCCAGCGGCGGCGGGTCACCAGTTCGTCCCGGAAATAGCCCAGATGCGCGATAGGACCGCCGAAGGAGGTCAGGCCGAGTTTGAGGAAGGCCAGGAACACCTCTCCCGGCCTGCCCGGCCCGGCCGAGTGGCCAGCCTCTACTGGGGCCAAAGCAGGAGAGATCATGATCACGGGGTCGATCCTCTAGGCGGGCTCGAAGGCGTTGGCCAGGTCGAGACCAACAATGTCAGCACCGGAGCCAGACGGTCAGGACGCTCGCCACGAATGCGGCAAGAGCACAGGTCTCGCCGACACGACTGAAGCCGGCTGTAGAGAGTGCCGCAAGGGCGCCGGTCACCACGAGGACGACGCCGAGGACGAGCAACCGGTCGATGAGCCAGTTCATGGTCATGGCTCTGTCCGGACCTCAGAGGCGGCGGTGCCACTCGCCGCTCGGCGGGGCAGTATTCGCGTGCCCTGCGACGTGAGGAACCACAGGCCCGCGTGGTCGCGCCCGTCCCGGACCGGAGACCTCGGCCTGACGAGCCCGCGACTGAGCAGTGAGCGGACGGTGCGCATCTCCCAAGGCCCGAGCGAGACCAGCGGCCCCTCTCGGTCCAGGCGCCGAAGCATGGCCCGTTGCACAGGGGTCAGCTCGCGCCACAGCGCCGATGTCTCTCGCTGGCCCATCTTAAAATTGGAATTAGTACAATCTGTGCCCCGCGTGCAATCTATCGCCGTGCTAGGCTCCATGCCTGCCGATGAGCGGTAATGACATGGGCGCCAAGTTGATGCTGTCAGCGCTGCTGCCCCAGCCGGGCGCGGCCCGCGGGGCGAGTCAAAGAGGCTCGTTGTCGGAAACCTAGCCCGCGTTCGGGTTGCTGCCCGTGCGTTGAAGCTGGGCCCGCATCTGCCGGAGGGTGAGCGCCGGCGCGCAGGTCGTGATCGCGGCCATCTGCGTCACCATCGGCGCGCAATTCGGACTGAGCGGCGTCAGGCTTGGCTGGTCGGCCGCTTCGGCCTGCATGGTGCCGGTGGCTCTCCTCGTTCTGAAGGCCTGCCCCATTGAGTGGAGGGTGCAACTCTCGTCAGCGGTGCGGATCGCCTGGGCAGGTGCGGGGTTCGTCGCTGCCTTCTTCACAGTCCGTCATCTGATGGACGGCCTGGGCTCGCCGATCTGGATCGGGTCCTTGGTTGGGACCGGGCTTGGCCTCGCGCTCTACACGGCCCTGATCGAGTTTTTGCTGCTGCCCGGCTATGTCACCGCGGCTCTGCGAAGCCTCAGGGCCATGGTCACCTTGCGGACTACCGGGTCACCACTCACTAGCATGTCTCGTTCAGTGGCCTGAGCCGGCGATGGCATTCTCAGTTACACCTTGTGCACAAACGCATACAGAAGAGGCATCTTGCCCCTGACTTTCTGAGCCAGTCTGCTCTTACGCAGTCAGCAGAACTTCGTCAGGAGCATCGTCAAGGCTCGCACAGGGTCAACATCAGCGGCCGGTTTGCCGGATGCTCGAGTTCGCCCGGCTGCACGGGATGAGCCAGCAGTTCGCGGACCTCGGCATCAGTAGTCTGTGTGAAGTCCTCATACGAGGCTCCAACCGTCCGAAACGGCTCAGGCACCATGGCGCAGACGAGTTCGTCTGCCTCACCTCGCAAACGCTCACAGGTTTGGCGCGCCGCCGTTGGTACCGCGACGACGACCCGTGCAGGATGCTGCTGCCTGACCGACTGCACCGCGGCCTGCATGGTTGCGCCGGTCGCCAATCCGTCATCGACAAGGATCACCGTGCGGTCACGGATCTCGGTGGATGGTCGGCCGTTGCGATATAGCCGCTCGCGCCGCGTGAGTTCCTCCAACTCCCGGCTTGCGACTGCGTCGATGACGTCTTCTGGGATACGGAGCGACCTCACAACATCCTGGTTCAGGACCCGGATGCCGCCGCTCGCGATCGCGCCCATCGCGAGTTCCTCATATCCCGGCACCCCCAGTTTGCGCACCACGAACACATCGAGTGGGGCACCGAGTTTGCGCGCGACTTCGGCTGCGACAGGCACGCCTCCGCGGGGCAAGGCGAGAATGACGGTCTCGGGGCGATGGGCATAGGGCACCAACTTCTCGGCCAGCTCCCGTCCAGCCTCATGACGATCTCGGAAAACTCGCATGGCCGTCGCTCGATTTCACGTAGCGCCATTCCATTCTGGAGGCGGGCGCGGCGATGCCATTGATCCAGCTCAAAGGAGTGCTCACGGCGATGCTGCACTCGCCGCGGATGCCTTGCAGGACGGGCAGTGCCCGTCGAACACCTCCCGCGCACGGACAACGCAGGCGCTCCCCAGCGGCAGCTTCTTACCCTCGTGGTCGATGCCAATGTTTCAGACCGCACTCTCCGCTGTGGTCGCTGGCCGCACGAGGGCCCGAGGTCGGCAATCAGCGTGCCGTGGGCGGCCGGAGGCAGCATCGGCGCATCCGACCAAAGCTCTGGCTCGAGGTGGTGGCGAAGTCAGCCGAGTAACGAGCCCCTGCGGACCGGCTGAGGCCGGGCGGGAGCTCAGCATGATGCGCTGGGGCTTCCCGCCTCCGCCGAAGCTTGGCCCGCAGCCGGTCACAAACGTGCGCAACGTCGCCTCGCTACACCTCGCCGTACTGGCGACCCTGGCTGAAGCCGGAGTACCGCTGTCTCGTGCCGGCCTTGTCCTTCAGCGAGTTTGCCGACACCAAGCCGCGGAAGACGCCGGTCTGGTTTGCTCTCAATGATGACCGGCCGCTGTTTGCCTTCGCAGGCATCTGGCGGCCCTAGACGGGTGTGCGCGGGCCGAAGCGCGACGGGTCGGTCGAGGAGGAACACTGGCGCTACAGCTTCGTCACGACCGAGGCGAACGGCGTGGTCGGGCCTGTGCACCCGAAGGCGATGCCGGTGCTGCTGACGAGCGAGCGGGAGTGGCGCACCTGGCTTGAAGCGCCCGCCGAGGAGGCGCCGAAGCTGCAGCGGCCAATGCCAGATGAGATGATGAAGGTTGTCGCGCGCGGTGCTCGCAAGGACGAGGGATAGACGGCTAGATCACGACAGAGGCGGCAACTCGCGCTGTGAAATGCTTTTCTGCTCTTCTAGAGATCTCGTTCTAGATTTCCTTGCCGGAGTGATGATGTAGGCCGCGCGAGGGGTGCGCAAATTTGGACCTGCAAAGTGACAGAGGAAATGCAGGGGCAGAGCCCCGCCCTCGTTGAACTCCCCGGCGGCATCGTCTCGGCCTACGTCTCTAACAATCCTGTGCCAGTGGCCGAACTGCCGCCCCTGATCGCTAGCGTGCACACGGCGCTGCATGGTCTTGCCAGCAGTGCACCGCAGACCGGTGCCGAGGAAGAGGTTCAGACGGCCACGCCGTCGCAGGTTCGCAGGTCGATCACGCCGGACGCGCTGATCTCCTTCATCGACGGCAAGCCCTACAAGACGCTCAAGCGCCACCTGACCGGCCACGGGCTCGACCCCTACAGCTACCGGGCCCGCTTCGGCCTGCCGGCCGACTACCCGATGGTCGCCGCCAACTACGCCGCCCAGCGCTCGGAACTCGCGAAAGCCATCGGCCTCGGCCGCCCGGGCGCTCAAGCTCCGGTGGAGCAGCCGAAGGGCCGTAGCCGGCGCAACGCTGCCTGAGGAGCTACGACTCGTTCCGGCCCTCGGGCGAGCCGCGACTTGCAGCCTACCTACTGGCGAGGCCTCAGCGGAAGGAGTCCGTGTCCGAGCTTTCCAACCCGCAACGGCCTTGTTCGATTGGCCTGCGGGCGGCCGAGTCCGCTGGCTGGTCGATTCACCATGGCGCTGTACGCCATCCGGCGGAGAACCGTGTAGCGGTTCCCGCGCAGGCGCGATGCTTGGAACATGATCTCCACCACAGGGCCCTCAGTCACTCCAAGTCTAGAAAATAGTCCCATGGCGCAGCCGCACCGGAGGCAGAGATGGAACTCTTTTCACATAAGCCCTTGGGAAAGTCCGCTTCCAATGAGATGAAAAGGAACACATCGTATTTCCTCAATGGAATTAGCATAGTATGCGTCGGCATACCTTTCTCTGGTTTGCTGTTGAGATTGCTGCGAGATGATGCACGATCAGACTCATTTGGCGCGGCGTACTCTCGGCTTTCTGCCTTTCTCGAAACAGATGCGGGCACTTATTGCGTTGTTTTGGCCGTGGTCGCGATCCTGTTCAGAGCGAGCGCATGGCGTACAATCGCCGGAATAGAGGATTGAGGCTGGCACTGAGCGCCGGAGGTAGTGCGCCGAGGCACAAACAGGCGCTCGGCGAGAAATGCGCCGCTAAGGCCGGCTGCGAGGTATGCGGAAGCGGGACAGGCCGGGTTCGGTGGTTCGCGCACTCGAACTTAACCACAGCCCTACGCGGGCGTACGCGCGAATACCCTTACGGCGAAGGCACTGGCGTGGTCCTCGTTCGCAGCGCATGCTGACGGACTAGCGGGGGAATCTTGTCATGTCTTGGATCGGATGGCTCCTCGGACGTCTGTCGGGAGGCACGGGCACTGCGAGACTCGTTCTTCTCCGCAGGAGCGGGCAACAGCATCGTGTCAGAACGTCGGGCTCGGGGTCAGAACCACTAGTTGCCGATCCATCGTGCGAGCAATTACGCGG
>NZ_JBAWTG010000206.1:0-5883 GCF_037106235.1 Methylobacterium nigriterrae
GAGTTCACGGCTCGGGAGAGCCATAAACCGCAACCGCCACAATGCGATGCCGATCCTGACACGGCTCCGAGGCTGTTCAACCTGGAAATCGATATGCAGACCGGGAAGGCAAAGTGGGATCGCCTCGATGCGGAAGATGACAGCGGTAATATGCGTCCTGTTCCGCAAAGTTACATAAGCCCCATCAGATTTGAATTTGACAGCGGCAAATCAGATGTCGACCTGAAAAAGATGTCTTACACGGATAGTTTTGAAAAATGGCTTTCTGAAAACCGAAAACACAAATTCGATGTCAAAGCATTCACCGGTGGGGAGGACGTGGCGCTGGTCCGAGCCCGCGCAGTGGCGGTGGACAAACTGCTTGCCACGCGCGGCGTCCCTAAAAGCCGTAGACGTATCCTTGTGGTGACTGACCAATACCGCTCGGGGGTAGCAGTCACAGGCCGATAGAAACGTCGTCCGCTCCCTTGGCCCTTGCAGCGCCTGCTGCCTGGGGTAGCCTATGCCCTGTTATCGTGCGTTCGGGGCGGGCATGGACGTGGTGGTGACCCCCGTGAGGGACGAGGATGCGTGGTGGCTCACCGCCCGGCGCGGGGCGCCCTCGGCGCAATCCGGAAAACCCCCGGGACGGGCACGTTCACCATCATAGCGGAGCCGGAAAGCCCACTGTACGGCATGCCCGCCCATCACGCCTCCCTCGACGAGGCCCTGGCAGCCATCGAGCAGCACACGGGTGGCGTCTGCGAACTCAATCACGACCTGAAGGACTGACCCGGCGTCCCTCCTCCCCGTGCGCGCGGCTGACCCTGCCGCGGCCTTCGTCGAACTCTGGCTCGGCCGGCAGGCCAGCCCGCACACCCGCCGCACCCTCACGTCCGGCGGGCGTCAGTCACATCCCGGTAGGTGGCCACAGCAAGGCCGGCCGGCGGCTGCTCGCACCCGTGACAGCGCACCCGTCGCGCGACCTCAACCACATCCTCCCCGGGGGCCGCGTCCAGTTCCTCCCAGGTCTGATGGGTCCCACTCCCGCATTCCGGGCAGCGCAGGATGCGCAAGCCACGGTAGCCGCTTGCACGCCAGTCCGAGACCGTGCGCACCTGCGCAAGGGTCATAAAGCCTCTCCCTGAGCTCGAAAGGAGGCGCTCATACCTGCGCTCGATCACAGGGAGAAGTCGGCCGCACTCGGCCTGTCGCATGCGTACCTGCGCCTACCGCATGGAACAGGCCCCACGTGACGGGCCCACGCCCGACGCTGAATGGGACCCATCTACGGCCTTCAGGCTGCCAAGGCCGCCTCAGGCTGGGAAAACGCTGTCAGAACGCCGAAGAACGCCTGGGCCCTGCGGGCTGCGGCAGCCGCCGCCTCGCTGGTGGCAAAGCCCATCGAGTCGAACACATCGCCGTCCGGACCGATGCACACCAAGAGCCACGGAATTCCCGGCCCGGATGGTGGGTACACGGCGAAGCGATAGCTGCTGGTAGCGGTATCGATCTGCCCGGACATGTCGGCCTCCCTGTAGGTGGCCCCCAACACTGTGCGGAAAACATAGGCTCGCGGGCGCACGTCGTCGGTGTGCTGGCTCACAAGCAATCGGCCCTGCCATGCGCCATCCACCGCTGCGGGCCCCTTCTTGCCTCCAATCTCTTGTCTGGCGGCGCGGAGGCGTGGGTGTTGATCGTTCTGATCCTGTTTTGTCTCGTTGCGGGCATGAGCCTCGCCCAGGCCGCCAACCATGTACCAGTCCGGCAGGCAGCCCTTGAAGGGATCGGCGGCTCCCTCGTTGTTGGTGGCTTCGTCCTGATCGGCATCCGGCTGCCGCTGTTCCACTAAGGTGGATCGGCACCCAAAAGGGACCCACCACGTCTCTCCGCATCCCGCTTACATCCCGACCAGCTCGGCCTGCACGCCGACGAGATAATCGGTGAGCCGCTGAGTGAGGGCGTGGTCACTACACTGGACCCACAGCGGGGCTGGCAAGGCGAGTGGGTCGAGACGGCGCAGGATCGCCTCAGCCACATCGGCTGCCTTTCTCTCGTCCGAGAAGGCCAGCAGGCGCGCACCCTGTGGCGTGCCGATCATGATAGCGATGTCGGCCATGCGTCGCTTCTGCCCAGAGAAGCCGTTGCTCCTGAGTGGAGCAGGTGAGCAACGAACCCGTGTGTCTCTCCGCTACCGCAAGTAGGTCCTGCGAAGCAGACGCTCAACGCGCGGATGGGCAGCCGCGATCAGCGCAACGGCGCCGGCCGCTCCTGTGAGCATCACGATGGCTGCAAGATCCAACATGCCCGCAGCATCTGCCCGGTGGCGACCCTCGGCTACGTGACGCGCTGCCCTGGGTCAGCTTGCCTCACTGACGGGCGCGCATCGTGCGGCGGCCTACGCTCCAGCCGATCCCGCAGCCAGCAAGGTACAGCCCCATAGCCGCAAGAGCTGCGCGTTCGGCTGCGCTGAAGTCCGGCAGGGCTGACACCGTGCCCTCCTCGACCAAGGTGACCCCGTTAGGCGCTGCGCCCTGCAGAACAGGCTCACCTCCGCGAACGATGAGCCACCGGCATTTCTGAGCGGGGTTGAGCGGGTCGAGGCCACCGGCGAGGCAAGCTGGCAGAGGCCGCGCTTCCCAGACCGCGTAGCTCGCCAGGGCAAGTGCGATCAGCAGGCAGGGTATGGCTAAGGTCAGACCCAGGTAGTGGCTCCATCTAGGTACGCGCATCGGCGCCAGCTCCGGCGTTCGTCATACCGTCCATCTTCATGATGCTAGCGCATGGCTTCGGCCCTCGCTGTCACCCGCATCAATTCCGGTGATGTCGCGACGTTGAGACCGACCGCTGCCTTCCGGCAGCTTCTTGAACGGTTGTGCTGGTCTCGTTGCCCCCGGAGTTAACACCCTCGTATCCGTGGGGTGCAGGCTTTTGCACCCTCCCCCCTTGGCTGCCGTCCCACGGGTGCGTCGCATCCAGGCCTGCCACTCGCGGCTGATGATCCGGATCAAGTTGGGATCACTCCGGCGGCCCTGGTGCCGGCGCTCCTGGATGGTCAGCAGCCCGTCACCCTCGGCAAGCCGGATGGCGCTCTGGGCCAAGCGCCGGCACACCCCTGCCCTGGCGGCAATGGCGTCAATGCAGAGCCCGCACACGCCCTTCTCGGCCACCTCGTCGGCGACGATGCGCAGGACGGCGAGTTCCCCGGTGGTGAAGCGGGCAGCCAGGGCCGGCGGCATCGGGCCGGAGCAGGCCAGCAGCCGGCGCCTGTCGCGGGAGGCGATCCGGTCGGGCGAGGAGGGCCGCTTGCGAGGCGGAAAGAGGCTCATACGGCCGGCAGGGACGCCCACCGGCACGATCCCCGCCCGGATGGCGCTGCGGCGCTCGTGAAGGCGCTCAGCGAGGCTCTGAGCGCCCGCATCGTCCACGGCACCGGAAGCATGCGCCTGCCACACCTGGCGGGACAGCTCGTCCATCTGCGCCAGCGTTCGGGCACCCGCGATGGCAGCCCCCATCGTCTCACGAAACATCGTTCACAGCCCTCTCGGGCCGCGTCAAAGCAGGAGCACGCACGGCATGCGCACCCGGCAAAAGGCAAAGCGCCATCGTTTCGGGAAGCGACCCCGATTGACTCCTGAGCGGAGCTATGATGTCTGGGGAGTTGGAGATTGGTCCCCGGACCTCATCGATTTCGACGGCCTCACCCTTGCCGGGGTGGGGCCGTTGGCGTTTTGGGCTTAGGTCTTCGTCGCGGCGGTCTCCTGTTCCGGCTCACGACTCGCGAGAGCGGGCCTGCCGGACATGCCATGTCGCGTGGCGGGGACGGTTAAGTCAACGTCGCGCCAAGGAGGCTTGAGCGGGGCAGCGTGGCGTGCTCGTGTCCGATCCATGATCAAGTCCGACCTCACCCGCCGCCTCGCGGAGCAGAACCCGCAACTCTACGAGAAGGACTGCGAGGCCATCGTGAATGCGATCCTCGGCAGGATCATGGATGCCCTTGAAGCCGGCGACCGGGTGGAAATCCGCGGCTTTGCCGCCTTCACGATCAAGACCATGCGCTCCAAGCAGGGTCGCAATCCGCGAACTGGTGAAAAGGTCGACGTGGCCGAGAAGAAGGCCGTCCACTTCAAGCCCGGCAAGGAGATGCGGCAGCGGCTGAACCCGGGCGGCGAGAACCTGGAGCCCACGGCTCACCAGCTCCCGAGGGCGTCCTAACGTACACCCTGCGACCTGAACGGAAGCACATTGGGTGCTACCGGCAGAACCGCGTCCGAGCTTCCGATGGGCTTCTCGGTGGCCACCTTTGGACAGGTCGCCGCGAGAATTATCCAGCGAAACGCGCCTATTCCGCCCTCGCGCGTCAGCCGCCGCTGCATCCGCTTTCGCAACCATACCGGCAGGTTCTCAGGCGTGCGCACGGCTGCCCCCCGACACGTCAGGGTTGCATCTTCCGCCAAGTGGTTGTGTGCGGCTAATACCCTTTCGAGGTGGATCAGAAGGCGAACTACGCAGAAGCGGCTCCCCACAGCGAGGAGCCGCGTGCCTCAGGCAGGCTTCTTACGACCGCGCCCCGCCTTCGGCGGTTCGACCGAAGCTTGAGCGCCACCCCGGCCGAGGCCGATGGCCTTGGCGAGTTCCGAGCGCTGAGCGGCGTAATTGGCGGCCACCATCGGATAGTCCCTCGGCAAGCCGAAGCGCTCCCGGTAGCTGTGTGGATCAAGGCCATGGGACGAGAGATGCCGCTTCAGCGTCTTGTAGGGCTTGCTGTCGATGAAGGAGATCAGCGCGTCCGGCGTGATCGACTTGCGGATCTGCGAGGGCGTCACCTTCTCCGTCTCTTCCGTTGCAGGTGCCGACGGCTGCCCGAGACCGCTCAAGGCTGCATGCACGTTGCCGAGCAGCACCGGCAGTTCAGCAGCCGGCAGTGAGTTCTTTGCCACGTAGGCACTGACGATATCAGCCGCGAGCGTAAGGAATTCGGGCGTCGTGCCCTGCGTTTCTTCTGACACGTGTTCTATCCAGATCGTGAGCCCCTCGCGCGTATAGATCGCCCGACTGGCATGGAATTCAAGAACAATTCGATGGGTGCTGACCGGGCTTCCGCTCAGACTGCGCGGAGCCGGAAATGACTGGGAGTTCATGCACTCAGCCTCCGAGAGCGCGCGTCTGCGTCCAGTTGCGCTCAATCAGCTTGGCACCGACCGGTCAGCATGCTTCTACCGAGCGGCGTGATCGACCAGCCAAACTCGTCCCGATGGAACTCGACGTAGCCGAGCTGGCGCGCATCTTGGCGGGCCTTCGCCTGATGCGCGCTGCAGCCGATGCCGATGCGACGGACGTGAACCGGGCCGTCGCAAGCGTGGAGAGCCCTAAGGAACCTCAGCATTTCGTGGGTCATGGACGCACTCCGTACCGACTTGAGAGCAAATTTCGGTACGGTTTCAGCGACGGCATCCCCCAAATGGTGGAGCTTCCCCAGCATTGTTGAAGGCGGACTACGCAGGGGCCGCTAACGATCCGTTAACCACGATGCGGCAGTTTCACAGGCGAGTGGACGCCTCCGCTCGTCATTGGAAACCCCGCCCTTCGCGCGATCAGGGCGGGGTTTTCCATTGCGGGGGCGCCCCGCCGCCCGAGGTCGTGAAAGCGGCGGGGCTTGTCGCGGCGCTGGCGACCGAGCCGTGTCGTGGCGGCTCACAGGCAAGTTTGGCCAGCCTGGTTAAGCAGATCTGAAGATCGGGATGGGCGGGCCGCCTTGGTGCGGTTTGGTGCGCCTAGCGGTTGTTTCTCGTCAACATCACCTCACCCTCATGCGCCGCCTCGTGTTCTCCGTCATCGCCTTGGCCTTTGTCGCGCCGGCACAGGCGCAAAGCGCTAAGACGGCCACGAACACCATGAAGGGCT
>NZ_JBAWTG010000207.1:0-5869 GCF_037106235.1 Methylobacterium nigriterrae
ACTCCGGCGTGAACGTTCGTTTCGTTGTCCCCATCAGACACCTTCCAGCCCCCATGGGAGCGTAGCAGAGGTGTCCACTCATTCAGAGGAGGATCAGGATGTCGACGACGGAGCACGGCGTGAGCGCGCCCAGCCGCATGTCGCGCGCGGAAGGTCCGGAGCTGTGCATACGGCAGAGGTCGCCCGGCACCACGAAGGAGACGATCCGGCGACCGCCCTGCCAGAGGGTCTTGTAGCGCCCGGCGATGCCGCTCATCACGAGGTAGATGCGATCCGTGTTGTCGTAGACCGCGATGTCACGCCGTACAGGAACAGAGCGCCGGTTGAGCGTGAGCGCCTCCAAGGCTGCCCGCTCGACCTGCGAGAGAACAGCGCCGTGCGCGAGCTTTCGAACGAGGGGGTTGCTCATAAGTGCAAGCGCCATCAGCTCACGTTGGGAGCCGAACTGAGAGCATGCCCAGAGATCCAGCGAGGTACGCTCGTGCCCGGCTCACCCGACTTTTGACGGTACCCACCTGACAGCCGACGAGTTCGGCTGCGGCCTCGTAGGTCAGGCCCTGCGCGGCCACGAGCAGGAGCGCCTCACGTTGGGGTGGGGGTAGCTTCTCGAGCATCGCCCAGACCTTCTGCAGCTCGATCCCATGCTCCTGGGCAGCCGGCGCCGTCAGCTGCGCGGCCAGCCCACCGTCAGCGTCCTCAACCTCGCGCTTGCGCTTGCGGCACTCGGTGTAGAACTGGTTGCGCAAGATCGTGAACAGCCACGCCATCAGGTTCGAGCCGGGCTCGAAGCGATCCCGGTTCGTCCACGCCTTGAGCAGCGTCTCCTGCACAAGATCGTCAGCCCGCTCTGGGTGCGCGGCCAGCGACATAGCGAAGGTGCGTAAGCTCGGGACGGCGGCGACAAGATCATTGCGGAATGTGGAGGCGGTTGGTGCGCCGTGAGCTGTGAGTGTCGCGTCGAGCCGCGCGATCAGGTCGAGCAAGCGCTGAGGCAATTGCTCCTGCACGAGGACAGCGTAGAGCACCTGCAGCTGCTGCCCGAGGTGATCGCGCGACGAGGCCGGAAGGCGGGGCTGTGCAGAGGAAGGCGCCTCGATCAGAGACAGCACCTCTTGGCCGGCCTCGCACTCCACACGGTGCTCGTGGGCCCTCATTGTGGTCGCTGAACCCTCTGCATCGCTGAGCGCCCGGAAGGTCGCTCAGCCCTTATACAGTGAACCACATACAAGGTCCACACCGTACCGCTCAAGCTGATGACGCAGTGCCCGGAAATGCTCGCGTGGAAATCTTAAGGCTGATCTGCGTAGATGCCGGCCATGGCACGCCGCGTGACCTACAAGGTCTTTGACCGCTCCGACGGGCGGTTCGATGTCGTGGTGATCCTCGGCACAGGCTCGCTGCATCAGCGGGCCGGGTTCATGACGCTGGCCGAGGCAGAGGAGTGGATCGAGGGCTTGCGGGTGCTCATGGCGGCCTGCGGCGCACCTGTGACCGAATGGTCTGACGGCGCTTCAACTGAGGTCTCCCCGTGGGCGAGTGAGGCACTCAGTGGTGTGCTTCCAGCTCGCGCAGCCGCTCGGCCTCGGCGGCGCGGGCCTGCCCCTCGGATGGGTCCAGCTCGTCACAGCGCCGACGCAGCTTGCCGCGATCATGAATAGCTCAGGTGAAATGTTCGGCCGCGTTGCGGCTGGCCGTGATCTCCAGCCTCAGCGCTCTGAGGTGCAGGACCATCTCATCGAGACGGCTGTGGATGCGGGAGAGCGCCGCACCGGGCTCGAGCTGTATCACGGCGTACGGCGAAGGTCGGCGGGGAGCCTTATGAGATAGGCGGCCGCGTGAGTGCGAGCGGCGAGCACGAATAGGCACATTTGCCGCCCTAGTATATCACTATACCAAGCACCAACATTCATCTGGAGTGGGGTTAGAGATGAAGCGCCGTCATGCTGAGGTCCAAGCCGCTGCCTCGGTCAACGCCATCATCTCCTTCGATCTGAGCGCTGCGGCGGCCTACTTCGAGAGGCTCGGTCAGACCTCCGTTGCCACCTCTCTGCGGGAGCGTGCGGCCGACCTGCTGGCTGAGACGGCTCGTCTGCAAGGCCTGTTGGACGAGGTGCTGCCAGTTCTCAGTCACTCGTCGCGTTTTCCGGGCGTGCGCGCGACGGAACACGTCCGCGGCTCCGGGCTAACCCCACCGTCGGGAGGTTGTGCGTCGGCCGACGGTCCCGGCTCGAAGAACCCGAAGCCGTGATCACAACCGAACGGAACGTTCATGCGTGCTGCGCACCTCTCCGTTGGTCCGTTGAGGTATGCCTCAGTGGGCATCTTACTATCGGGAGGGCCTGCGCCACACACTCTCTGCGATGCGAGCCAACCATGTCTCGGGATCTCTGCTCATTGAGGTGGCACTATCGTTGGCGGCGTACACCGCGGAGTTGCCCTAGGAGGTCTCGCACCTCCGAAAATGTCATGTAATTATCACTCCAGCTCTCGCCACCAAACATGCTATACCACTGACGGGATTTAACTTTATGAGTCATCCCTGAGCACATAAAGTATATATCGTAATTTGATTGTATTTCTATCTTGTAATTAGGGACTATACCATTGCCTGAAACTCCTATGCGGACAGAGGATTGTTCCGTACTTAAACCACAAGCATAAAAATTGCCTAGAACACCGCGCACATATTCGACAGGGTCTCTCAGTGTATGGAGCACGTCCTTGATAGTAGCACTGTAGCCGAGCGGCGGTTCGTTCATTCTCCACCTCCTACACAGGCATAGCCGCGGGCCACATTGTAGGCCCGGCATGCCTCGGGCGAGATGGATGCGCGATCCACGCGGAGAGCGGCAGACCTGAAATCGAGTAGTGGAGCGACGTCGACGCCCCAGTCGGTATGTACTGATCCATACGCCAAGGGGGCGGGAGGTCAATGGGCTTCTGTAAATAAGTTTCAGATATGTGCATTTATTTGCATTCCGTGTACAGCTATTTGAGCCGAATGGGGGAGCCTCTTTTGATCCAACCGTCCCAATGCCGGGCCGCGCGCGCCTTGCTCAACCTGTCGCAAGCCCAGGTCGCCAAGGGTGTCGAGATGTCGGTCGTGACCCTCTCGAAGCTTGAAGCGGGCCGGACCCGCACACAGCGGTCAACTCTCGCAGCGCTGCGTCTCTTCTTCGAGAAGCAAGGCGTCGAGTTCATCCAAGCCGCAGATGGCAAAGGCGAGGGCGTGCGCCGGGCATTCGCGGTCGAGGAGGCGCTGCCGGCCGAGGCGCGCGAGACCACGTGACCTTCGAGGAGGCACTCGCCACACACCGCGGGCGGTTCGGCGAGTTGCCGCCGCTCATCCCGGCCACTGCCGACAGGCGCCTCGTCGCTCTCGTTGAGGAGGCGATGCGGCGCGGCTCGCCGGTCACGACCGAGGATGTGCTCGCCGAGAGCCCGGAGGTGCTCGCAGCATGGCGAGCGGAACCGACGCAGGTCCTCTTCTAGGCAGGCCGGGAGCGGCCGAGGTACAGCGGCCATAAGAAAGTGATCCGCCTGTGAGGTCTGTCACGCAGGCGATACGAAACCCTTTGCCCCTCGTAGCGTTACGTGATACGTACCGCGTCACAGAAAACAGCGGGACATGATCCAGAGCTTCGCTTGCTCCGACACCGAGGCCTTCTTCAAAGACGGTAGGTGCCATCGGCAGTGGCGAGCTTTCGAGAGTGTTGCCGCGCGCAAGCTCGACATGCTCGATGCCGCCGTAGAGCTTGGCGATCTCCGGTCGCCGCCCGGCAACCGACTTGAGACCCTGCGCGGAGATCGTTCCGGGCAGTGGAGTATCCGGATCAACGACCAATGGCGCGTGTGTTTCCGATGGGGAGCCCGAGGTCCAGAGGCCGTCGAGATCGTCGACTATCACTAGGAGGAGCTGCACATGCCACGCATTCGCACTCACCCCGGCGAGATCCTGAACGAGGAGTACCTCGTGCCGCTGTCGCTCAGTGCCCGACAGCTCGCCGAGGAGATCCACGTGCCGGCGAACCGTATCTCGGAGATCATCCGCGGCCGCCGTAGCGTCACGGCTGACACGGCCATCCGCCTCGCGCACCGCTTCGGCACGACTGCGCAGTTCTGGATGAACCTTCAGAACGCGCACGACCTGTCGAAGGCCGAGGCCACGACCGACTACTCGGACGTGCGACACCTTGAAGTCGCGTAGCTACCCAGCACCCCGGTGAAATGCCACCGCGAAGGTGGCGACGAGCTGCGCCGCCCACGCGAGCCCCGGTTCGATCCGGTAGACCACCCACGCATCCGGCCGGCCGGGGCGGGTCGCCACGATGGCGAGGCGGCTGCCGAGCCGAACAAGGCGCACGGCCCCGTCCGCGACGTTGGTGACATGCTCACCCGAGCCCGCGACCATGCCGCTTCCGGCGGGCGTGTCGCAAACCCGGAAACAGACCGCAGAAGGAGCTCGATGGCTCCGCTTTCATGCTTTGTTAACCGCCGGAAGTCCGAAGCAGACTGCCAGTAGCTGGTTCTGCTCGCGCACGGTCCAGGCGTCGGCAAAGCCAAAGCCCTTGCGCAGCCACAGCATGGCCTCGAAGCCCTGGATCGTGCGCCGGGTCGTATGGAACGAGCGGAAGCCTCCCACCCGCGGCATTGCCCGCTTGACCCGGAAGTGGTCGCTCTCGATCCCCTGCTGCAGGTGTTTGGTGACATCGGAGAGCGACATGCGGAGTTTCGAGGGAACGGCTTACGGCTCGCTCGACGCCTTCAGGCTGACCGAGCGCGATGTGCCGGCACCTTCAGCCGGTCAGGTGCGCATCCGCGTCGAGGCGACGGCGCTCGGCTTCGTGGATGGCCTGATCGTGCAGGGCCGCTACCAGATCAAGCCGCCACTGCCCTACGTGCCAGGCGGGGAGATCGCCGGGACAGTGGACGCCACCGGCGAAGGAGTTCGCCACCTCTCTGCAGGCGACCGCGTCGCCACGTGGCAGCTCGGCGGCGGCCTGTCGGAATACGCCATCGTGGCGGCCGACGAGGTTGAGCCAATCCCGGCGGCACTCGACTTTGCGAGCGCCGCAGCGATGCTGGTGGACTACCAGACCGCCCGCTACGCGCTGTTCGAGCGGGGCCGAGTTCTGGCTGGTGAGACGGTGCTGGTTATGGGCGCGGCAGGCGGAGTTGGCTCGGCGGCGGTGCAGCTTGCTGCCAGGGCCGGCGCACACGTCGTTGCCGCTGCCTCAACGGCAGAGAAACGCGACCGCGCCCGCGCGCTGGGCGCACAAGCGACGATCAACTCCGCAAGCGAGGACATCCGGGCCGAGATCAGGGCAGCCGTGCCGCGAGGCGTCGTTGACGTGGTGGTCGATCCGGTCGGGGGCACGACCTTCGAGGCTCTGTTCCGGTCGCTTGCCAAGGAGGGCCGCCATCTCGTGATCGGCTTTGCGGGTGGGAGCATCCCGGCGCTTCCGGCGAACCTGCCGCTGCTGAAGAGCGCGGCGCTCGTGGGCGTGGAGATCCGCCATTTCCTTGCTGCCTGGCCGGAGGATGCCCGTGCGGCCCGGACGGTGCTGTTTGAGCAGGTCGCGTCCGGCGCCTTGGCGAAGCCGCGGACCGCTCGATTTTCGCTGGCGCAGGCACATGAGGCTCTGGCTGCCACGTCACGGCGCGACAAGGCAGGCAAGGTTGTGGTTCTCCAGCACGCAGGAGCCAGTTCACCGGATCGTTGACGATCCTTGAGTTATGCCCACGATCCGCGCGGATCGTTTCCATAACGCCCAATCCGCGAGCGGCGCCTCATAGGAGCCGCGGGGCCCGTTACGCCTCGTCTGCACCTCCTCGTAGAGAGCGCGGCTCAGACCGAATATAGGGCAAG
>NZ_JBAWTG010000208.1:0-5815 GCF_037106235.1 Methylobacterium nigriterrae
GTGCCATTGCAACGCGCTACGAGAAGACCGCCTCAAGCTTCATGGGCGTTCTCGCCCTCGCGGCTGCGCTCGACTGGCTCAAGAGCTAACAGGCCGTAGATCCTGGAAGGCACCGACGCTGCCGTGAAAGGCCAGCTTGGTGCTCGCGCTGGGTAGGGCACCCCGGACAGAGCGGGGGCGCGAGTGGGCAGCCCCCTGTGAGGCGGATCGCGACATCAATGTTCTCCTGAGACGTTGCGCTAGCGGAACGCAGATCTACTCGGCCAATGGCATTGATCGAGCTCGCTTTGTGTGAGGAAAAACCATATTCATTTGTGTTGCTGGAGGTGCCCTAGAATCCACCCGTATTCGAACATAACTGTCCCTCGCCACATTTCAGCAAGTCTCTCCAGCATTACCGCGACTTGCTCTTCTCCAAATTCGTAAGCCAATAGGTTGGCACTGACCTCAAGCGCCGCCGCCAATACGGCAGACGGCGGCAATTCCTTCTTCTCTGCCCAGTCTGCCGTGGCAATAAATTGGTCAAGGATGCGGTCGGATAGCCTACTAAACTTTGGATCACGCATCGCGATTGCTCCTAAAGAAATCTCAAATCGCCAAGGTACATCGGGCGGCGTTTAACCGACCTGCCCATTCTGGAGGCGCCGCTAACGCCCCTCAAAGCTGCTGATACTGGCAACCCTTCCCGTCCAGATCGCCGAACGACAGCTCACGCCGGATCTGGCTTTCTGAATGGAGCGAGGGCGTGGGTGGCCGGCCCCCGGTGAGGTGGAGCGTGGCATCGATGTTCTCCTGAGATTAGTTGCGGGGTCAGGCCGCCATGATCGCGGCCCAATGGAGTAGCGGCGCCCACTGCCTGAATTTTACCAAGGATTGGTCCAGCGCTCTCTGAGCCGTGCCGACGGCACAACGAGGCTGGTTGGTCTTGTAATCCGCAGATCGAGATGACCACAGGGAAGCGTGCTTGAGGCAGCTCGGACACCGTAATGGGCTACATCCGCTCGGCATGACCAATTCGGACGCGAACCTTGACACTGCGGCGCCGCTCGAAACCGCCGCTACTGACGACTCGCCGATATCCCGTACTTGGTTCCTGGTGAATGCAGAGATCGTCACTGTCCAAGGCCGCCAGCATCCTCTCGATCAGGCGAGTGATGGTCCAGACGCGAGTGGCATCGAAGCATTCCTCAGCAGCAAGGGAGCGCGCAAACGTGACCAATTTCGTCCCGCAACGTGTAGCTTCGCGGTCCTCATAATGAATGGCGAGCGTGTCAAACAAGTAGGGAGGAACGCCCGCACAGCCGCCAAAGATTAGCCCGAGGCAGAGACCGCCGATCCTGAGCAAGAAGTTGGGATCCACGTCCTGCCGCGGCTCGGACTCGTCGAGCTCCTCGAACAGTAACTCGACGAGATCTTCCTTCGTGGTGATGGTGCGCATGTCAAAACTCCAACGTGACTCGATAGCAACCATGGGGCCTGCCGAAGGGACAGACAGGCACATTCTCGACCGGCGACAACGTCAAACCCGAGCGGGTTCGATGGTTGAACTTTACCAAACTCGTTTTGTCTGCTGTTAAGTGGTTAATGGTGCTTCAATGTCGTCTTTATTAGCCTATTTTGAGCCAACTACTGGCGCGAATTCAAATTAAAGAAAGCGGGGGCATTATGCATGGTGGACTGGACAGAGGACGATGCTTGGGCCTCCGAGCGCTGAGGCTGTCCATCCAGCAACTCGCTTAGGTTCAACGTAGCCTTGCCAGCCTAACGGGTTGGAGTGACGCGCCCGGCAAGGCTGGTATTCTCCTCACTGCTCGGCCTGCACTCGACCCATCATTGGTCTCCGTGCCGCCAGAGAGGCTCCTCTGCCCCGCACGTGCGCAGAACTCAGGGATCGAGAATGCGGGCAGCCACCGCGACGACCGACTGCCTTTCCCCGCCTGCCACCAGCCGTCTCTTCGCCACGTAGCGGGTGCCTTGCCCACCGGCGGCGGTGACGATCAAAAAGCCCAAACGTTGGAGCTCCTTTTTCAAATGCTGAGCCGCCGCCGTTCCGCCGACAATCGTGGCAAACCGCTCGTCGGTAAAAAGGTACTCGAGCTGACCGCGGTGCTCGTGGACGAACCCAAGTACCGCGTGAGGATCAGCGCCGACGGGCAGCAAGCCAGCACGCAAGTCCGTGAATTCGTTCCGACGCTGACGCAGATAGGCTCGCAAGGCGGCCAGGGGCGAGGTGGGCGTTGAGGTCGCAAGAAAGCTCGCCACATGGGCGACGTGCGCCCGCTCGCAAGCCAGGAGGGCATCACGCAGCTCACTTAAAGCGAACGCTAGAGCGGCAGCGCGCCTTACCGACCGCCATCAGGAATGGCATCTGAGCAAAATCGAGATGGGCAAGAATGAGGTAGCCTGAATTAAGCCGACCGAAGCCGTAGGCCACGTTCTCCACCTGACGTATCTCTCTAGCTGGCGTTTTGGCGGAGGGTTCAGCGATGGATGTGGCTCGCGCGGTCGAGATCCTGACGGGCGCTCGTGCCCCGCAATACCGGCTAGAGCGTGAGTTCGCGGTCCTGGCGTTCTCGGGTTGGCTGAACTGGCCGAAGGAGCCTTACGCGCCAACGAATTTGGTGCTCCTCGCGATCAATCAGGCACTTGTTGCCGAGCAGAACAAGGAGGGCGATCTCGACGCTCGCTGGCTCACTCAAGCCTTGGAGCCGAAATCGTACATCGCCCAGCTAACGGTTGGTTTGGGCGGCTTGCTCAGTGTGCCCGTGTTCGAGGCGGTCTCAGGCGAGTGGGGCTACGATGACACGCGGTATGTCGCTGATATCGTCCGGTTCCTCCTCAGCTACCGGCCACCAAGCCGCGACAAGCGCGAGAGCGCGAGCCTCGGCAAAGCGTCCGAGTTCATCAACCGCAAGGGAGGCTTCCGAGGTCGGGATGACGCTGGAAAGCGGTCCCGCGGGTACAGCGACTCGCAGCATCAAGAGGTCTGGAAGGCTTACAAGCGAACGGCTGCGTTTCAGTTTGTACGCTATTATGAATCCGAGATCCTCTGGCTGTTTGACCCCTGTGACGAGCACCTCCTCGACCGGCTGACGGAGACGGCAGCGAAGCGCGAGGAAATCCAGGGGTTCTTCTCGCGCTGCCTCTGGGTGCAAACTCGCCTGCGGGACCTCCTGGATCGCCGTTCGATGGCCAAGGAGGAGTATTTCGGCCTCCCCGATTCGGTCACCCCCATGCCCTGCCGAATCCCCCGCCTGCCAAAGGGCGTGTATGAGGTGATGCAGCAGTACACGCGAAATCGTGCTGCCAGCAACTTCTTGGATGAGGCCGCTGAATAAGAGGCGGCATCAAGCACTTATCGCAGCTTGTCCTATGCAAGTTGGCTGGATCACTTTGTAAAATCGTGGAACATTTTGGAGCTCCCGGAAACGTGCGAATCTCTCTTGGTCACTCAGGAGAGGGCACAATGTCGAACAAGCCGAAGCAAGCCTCAGACCTTTCTCGCTTGAAGGCGGACCGCTCGGTTCGTATCCCCGGTCAGCGGGATGGCAAGCAGAAGCGGCGTTCGCTTAAAGCGAATGTTCGCTCGTCGGTTACAAAGGACAGCTCCCAATCGGATGAGCGTCGCGCCTCCTTCGAGATCCTGGACAGCAAGAAGCTCCAGCGCGAGGGTGGGCTGGACCGGGCTCTGAAGGTCATTCGCACCTCGGTGGCACGTTTCAAGGCACTCAGAACCAACTACCGCGAGGAGCATCGTTATGCGGTGGCCTACTGCTACGGCCTCGCGCAGCACTTCGTGAAGGAGAAGCGAGCGTGGGCGGCCTTCTGTGAGGATAAGTTCTGGGAGGGTTATAAGGGCGGCCCGAAGAAGGCCAACCGCGCTGACGCCCTTCGGTATGTTCTGCTCTGGGCCGGTGGCGCTAAGGGCACCGTAGCATCGAAGTGCGCGAGCAAGCTCCACTGCGCAGTGCGCCCCTTCTTTGACCAGGGCGTTCCGGCCAAGGACATCCCCAGCAAGGTCGTGGAAGGGGGCGGGTTCGCCAAGCTGGCTTCCGATCACGTCAAGAAGAAGAGGGATGCAGGCCGTGCTGAGCCGCAAAAAAATACGAGTGCGGATGAACATGTGGCAAACTCCTCAAATCCCTGCAAGGTGAAGCTGATAGGAGAGCGCAAGCTGATGGAGCCACTCTTCCATCTCTCAAGCCGATCGACGATAAACATCCAGGTGAAGCCAATGCTCGACGAGAAAGGTCACCGTTCATACAAGGTTGTGAAGCTGCTCTCCGGCGTGGCAACGGGGCAAATCAAGTCTTAGCGCCGTAAGAGCACTCCGCGTCAGGACGAGCCCCTCACCCGTCGTGTGAAGCACTCCAGCGGCAAGCCCCGCCGTACCGCCCACTAACCTCTCGCTCGTCACAAAAAAACGTCCCTGTCAATTTGACAGGGGCGTTTCACATTCTGCGAATTTTCTGCATCTAGAGCGTCTCACTGCATCTGCTGATCCTTAATCTCACTCAAAGCCCGCGGGAGAATAAGGACGTCATCGAAGCTGGCCGTGCGACGCGGGATGGCCTTGAACCCGTACTCCACCATTCGTTTCGGGGTGGCGATGATCGGGGTGGCTGCAACGCTCCGAAGCGGACCTCCAACCTTTACATATAGGTCCTGATGTTCCGAAAAGTGTTGATCGAGAGGCTCTTTAAGGCGGGAGCGAGCAGGGAAAAGTCCGATCCCTTGAAGGTGAAGTCCATCGTTGACGGTAGCCTCCCGCAAGCTCATCCTTTCCCGCTTGGGAACAGGTAAATCGGGGCAAATGATCCAACGGGGGAGCTGGTCCTTGCTCTTTTCATGAGTAGGCTCTCTGACGACTCGGGTGAGGAGAGTGGCATACACACGCTCTACCTCTTTCTCCATTTGAATTAGCCGCCCACCTCTATTTCCTCGAAGTTGATTGAACATAAAGGTCAGAAAATATCCATCCCACCCATTCCTCCGGCGCTCACTGATCCATTCCCCATATTCATCAATAATCTGGTGGTTTTTATCCATTTGGGCAAACCTTTCACAAATACGCGGCTAATTTTCCGCGTATGGGGGCAGGGATAAAGCAGATCCGGCCCAAACATCGGCGCGTCCAGAAGGGGCCTGCGAACTGCGTTGGTCTTACTTTACCAACACCGTTTTCGGCCCCTGTTCCGGCTCCTAGAGGCGCGTCTGAGCCTCTTTGAGTCATCGCGCTGGATCGTTGATTAGATTGAGGGTGTCAGATTTTCACCGCCAGAGCTGCTGGCGTGTCGGATCGGCTCTGAAGCGTGAAAGACATGGCGGCGGTCATAGAGGCGGTTCTCGGCGACCTGACCAAACCGGAGCTCTGTGCGTGGGTGCCGGGCGCTGGTCTCTCTTCACGCCCCGCCGCCTCAGCTCCGGCCCCCGAGCTTGCAATGAGGAGCCCGGACGGCGAGGAGGACCGGCGGTGAACCCCGTCCGGGTTGCCCGCCCCGGCGCCCCCGTCCCCTTGTCCTCGGTTGGGTTCCTATCTCTCGGTCGCTTGCGCCTGGAGCTTGTCGCGAAGCCGGAGTAGGGCCGCGGCTGCCGCTTCCAGTCGCTGGCACAGGGTTCGAAGTTGATCGTACTCATCCAGAGGCGGATCGGCAGGGAGGGTTTGAGGCGCTGAAGCCTTGGGTGTGGCGTCAGCGTCTGGGATCCGGTGAGCCATTACGGCCTGTTATGGCTTGAGCCAGTCGAGTGCGGCGGCAATGCAGAGGACACCGGCGAAGCTGGTGGCGGTCTTCTCGTAGCGCGTGGCAACAGCGCG
>NZ_JBAWTG010000209.1:0-5738 GCF_037106235.1 Methylobacterium nigriterrae
CCCGGTGACCCGATCAGCACAACGGTGAGCGTGTTTCGGCCGGCGTGCAGCCAGGGGGTCACGTCGAAAGTGAACCCGTCGAGAGACGGCTCGATTCCCTCGAGGGCCGCCTCGGTGACTGCGTAGGTGTTCACACTGACCATGGCGCGGCCACCCGCGCCTGAGAGTGTCAGGCGCAGCCGCTCTCCGCAGCGAAGTTGCATGATGTGTCCTGTCCCAGGAGCAGGTGTGGCCAGTTCGGCGGCTGTCCACAAGAGAACGATGTACGAACCGCTACGCTTCGTTAACCCTGTTGCAGATTGGCTGCACCGGGCCTGACTGCATGGCCCCTGCCCGGTCAAAGCCAAGCCGCTCGGCGCATTCCACGGTCGCTCGCCACCGGGTTTCCGACGTACCGCCCTCGACATGAAAATCAGAAGCCAGCGGCTTGTCCGTCCCGGCGGCTGTCGCTCGCCGCCAGGTAACCGTCCTCTGGGTCCTCCGACAGACGCCACACGAACTGCCCGGACCCGAAATCCATGTAAGGATCCTCAATGCGCTTCAACTCATGGCCGCGCGCCTGAAGCGCCTCGACGGTTTCGGGTCGCATTGTGCCTTCGACGTCTAAGGTGAAGTCTCGGTTCACCTTCCACCGGGGTGCGTCGCAAGCCGCCTGAGGTTGCTGCTGGTAATCCAGCATGTGCACGAGGGTTTGGACGTGGCCCTGCGGCTGGATATCACCGCCCATAACCCCGAAGCTCATGATAGGACGGCCTGCACGGGTGAGGAAGCCAGGGATGATGGTGTGGAACGGGCGCTTGCCCCCCGCAACCACATTCGGAGACCGAGGGTCCATCGAGAACCCCACACCCCGATTCTGCATGCTGATGCCTGTGCCCGGAACGACAACCCCAGACCCGAAGCCCATGTAGTTCGACTGAATGAAGGAGACCATCATCCCGCTCTCGTCGGCGGCGCTCAGGTAGACCGTCCCGCCCGCCGCAGGTATTCCGAACGTGGGACGCGCCGCCTTCTTCATGTCGATCTGGGCAGCGCGCTCAGACAGGTAGCCCTCCGAGAGCATCTCCGCCGGGGTTACCTCCATGCTGCGCGGGTCACTGACGTAACGGTACAGATCCGCGAAGGCCAGCTTCATGGCCTCGATTTGCAAGTGCTGCGAGTCGACGCTGTCGACAGCCAGGTTCTCGACATCGAACTGCTTGAGAATACCCAGCGCCATCAGCGCCGCGATGCCCTGACCGTTCGGCGGGATCTCCTGGACATCATAGCCACGGTAGCTCGTGCTGATCGGCGCCACCCAATCCGGCTGGTACTCTTGCAGGTCTTCCAGGCTGATCGCGCCGCCGTTCTCACGGCTGTGCGCAACGACCCGCGCGGCGAGTTCCCCCTCGTACAGGGCCCGGCCGCCGGTCTCGGCGATCTTGCGCAGGGTACGTGCGGCATCAACGAAGGTGAACCGCTCGCCGCAGAGCGGAGCACGTCCCCTCGGCATGAAGGCGGCGGCGAAGCCGGGCTGATCCTTCAGTTCCGGAACGGCAGCGGCCCATTTGTGGGCGACGATGGGCGGAACCGCGTAGCCCCGCTCGGCCACCTCAATGGCCGGTTCAAGCAGGTCGGCGAATGGAAGCCGGCTGAACTTGCCGTGCAACGCAGCCCATCCAGCAATGCCTCCAGGAACAGTGACCGCGTCCCAGCCGCGGATAGGCCGCCGCGCCATACCTGCGCCATCTTCGCCGTACTTGCCGCGGAAGTAGTCAGGGGACCAAGCCTTCGGCGCGACTCCGGATGCGTTGAGACCCTGGAGCCCTGTGCCATCCCACACGATGGCGAACACATCGCCGCCAAGGCCGCAGGATACGGGCTCGACCACCGTCAGCATCGCTGCGCCGGCCAGAGCAGCATCGACGGCGCTGCCACCGCGCGTCAACATGCGTAAGCCCGCCTGAGCGGCGAGCGGGTGCGAGGTCGCCACGACGTTGCGGGCGAATACCGGAATGCGAATGGTTGGATAAGGATTTTGGTAGTCGAACACGTGAGGCGCTCCATCCCGCGCTACGTGAGCCGGAGGTGCCGGCGGATAACGACCAGCACGGCGAGGCTGAGCAAGGCCGTGATGGCGAGATAGTAGGCCGGCGCGCGGCTGTCTCCGGTCACATTGATTAGCCAGGTGACGATGAAGGGCGCGAAGCCCCCGAATACCGGAACCGCGATGTTGTAGCTCAAGGACATCCCGGTGCTGCGGGTCTGAACCGGGAAGATCTCCGCCATAAGCGCTGGAAGAATGCCGCTATAGGCAGCCTTGAGTAAGCTCAACCAGCTCACGACGAGAACAATGGTGAGTAGGGACGGAGAGGCAGTCAACAGCAGGAAGGCCGGGTAGGCGGATATGGCGAACAAGATTGTCACCCCGACCATGATGCGGACTCGCCCGAGCGTATCCGACAGATGCCCGACATAAGGGGCGCCAACCGTAAGGAGCACGCCGCCGATGAGCGTCGCCACGAAGCCCGTCGATTGGGGCAGTCCGAGCTGCTTGATGCCGTAGGTCGGCATGTAGAGGATAAGATAATTTGCGCTCGTCGATGCGACCACGAGACCGATCGCCAAGAGCAGCCGATCGAGTTGGTAACGCAAAATATCCCGGACCGGCGTCCTGGTCTTCTCAGAGGCCAGGAATTCCGGCGTCTCGTCGAGGTGCTGGCGGATGTAGAGGCCAACAGGCCCGACAAGGAGACCGAATGCGAATGGAATGCGCCAGCCCCAGGCTTCGAGCTGGTCGGTGGTCAGGACAGTGGTGAGTAGCACGCCGAAGGCGGAGGCGAGCACGGCTGCGAGCCCCTGGCCAGACCACTGCCAGCTGGCGAAGAAGCCTTTGCGGTCGGCAGTCTGCTCGACCAGAAATGCGGTTGCGCTGCCGAACTCGCCGCCGATGGCGAAGCCCTGCAGCAAGCGGGCGAGCAGTACTCCGACAGGCGCTACGAGACCGACTGATGCATAGCTTGGCATAGCTGCCATCAGGATCGTGCCGAGCATCATCATGGCGACCGAGGCGAGCATCGAGGCTTTGCGACCGGCGCGATCGCCATAGGCGCCGAGCACAATGGCTCCGAGCGGGCGCACCAGATACGAGGCGCCGAATGTTCCGAGCGCGAGCAGCAAAGAGGCCGATGGGTCGGCTGCGGGAAAGAACACCTTTGAGATCGTGACGGCGAAGTAGCCGTAGGTGAGAAGATCAAACCACTCCAGCGCGTTACCGATCGAAGCGGCGGCGATCATCCGGCCAGTTTTACGATCCGCGGACGACGCGTCCGGCTGTGCGACTGAGATGACCGACACTGTCTTGCTCCCAGGTCTCGCGCAGACGCGCTGCTAAGGACAACTCCAGTGATGATCTTTCGGTCTAGTCACCAGACGAGCGGTGACCAAGCGACTCCCCGAAGATGTCGGCGCAAAACTCACTGATGCGCCATGTAGTAGGCCAGATCGAGGATCTCCTCATCTGAGAGCGGCTGAGCTACCTCGCTCATCGCCGGATCGTAGCCGGCGCGCGTGTTGGACTTGTAACCTTTCAGTGCCGCCACAAGGTACTCCTCCCGCTGCGCACGGATCCGCGGTATCTGATCGTGGCCTGAGAAGTCAGCGTTGTGGCACGATCCACACTGATGTTTGGCGACCAATCCCTGTGCACGCTCCATTCGTGCAGGATCGCCCCGCGTGTCGGATAAAGGCGCTGGGAGCGCGGCGATGGTATCCCCGATGGTGCGCAGATCATCGTCCGACAGCCCCGCTGCCATGTCGTTCATCGGCTCTGCGATTCGCTGCTTCTCGCGAAAGAGGTAGAGCTGCGTCATGACGTAGTCGGCCGGCATCCCACCGAGTGAGGGGACGCCTTCGTTGTTCGAGCGACCGTTCGCACCATGGCAAGACAAACAGGTAGGAAGCCGCTCGCCGACTGACTGGGAGAGAGCAGGCAGGACGGGAAGGGTGACGAAGCAGAGCCCAGCTAAGAAAGTCCGCATCACTCATTCCTGAATGGAGTGAAGGGAGGCTGCTCGGCCTCCCTCGCATGGGATTAGGGGGCGTAGCTGACGCGGTAGATGGCACCATTATAGTCGTCCGATACCAACAGCGAGCCATCTTGAGCCACGAGGACGTCGACCGGGCGCCCAACATACTTGTTGTCCTGCAAGAAGCCGGTCAGGAACGGCTCTATGGAGGCGACTTTCCCGTCGGACCCGAGCTTCGCCACGACCACATCGCCGCCGATCTTATTCGTCTTGTTCCAGGAGCCGTGGCGAGCGATGAAGATCGCGTTCTTGTACTCGGCCGGGAACTGCCCGCCCGTGTAGAAGCGCATCCCGAGCGCCGCCGCGTGAGCGCCGAGCAGCCCGACCGGCGGGGTAAACTCGCTGCAGGAGTGGCCCCAGCCATATTCAGGGTCGGTGAAGCTGCCCTGGTGGCAGTACGGAAAGCCGAAATGCTGCTTGCCCGGCTCGCTCAGCACGTTCAACTCGTCGTCCGGGATGTCCTCCGAGACCCAGTCACGGCCATTGTCCGTGAAGGTGAGCTGCTTCGTCTCCGGGTTCCAGTCGAAGCCGACCGTGTTGCGCACGCCGCGTGCGATCACCTCGACGCCAGTGCCGTCGAGGTTCATTCGTCGGATCTGCGCGTGGGTGTCGGGCGGCATCAGGATGTTGCCGGGCGAGCCGATCGGCACGTAGAGCTTGTCGTCGGGCCCGATTGCGATGAACTTCCAGCCATGGGCCTCGTCCTTCGGCAGATCGTCGTAGACGAGAACGGGTTTCGGCGGCGTGTCGAGATTTGCCTCGATGTTGTCGAGCCGCCAGATCTTGGACACTTCGGCAACGTAAAGTGAGCCGTTGTGGAAAGCGAGGCCGTTCGGGCGGTGCAGCCCCGACGCGATGACCTTCACGACGGGTTTTCCGTCGATGGAGCGCACCGCATAGACCTTGTCGAGCAGTCGGGTGCCGGCAAAGACGGTGCCCTGGTCGCCCTGGCGCAATGAACGGGCGTTGGCAACGCCGTTGGCGAACACCTCAACTTTGAAGCCAGGCGGCACCTTCAGCTTCTCGATGGGCAGGCGGTTTGCCGCGGTCGCGAGTGGGGGGCCAGCAATCGGGGCGAGCTTTGCAGCACCGGGCGCTTCGGGTCGCCCGAACAGGGCCGAGCCGCGATCCTGTGTCGGAGCCGGAGCCCCGGCCGGCGCCGGCACTGCCGGTTGCGCGCCGCCCGGCGTCGGCGTGCCGCTAGGTGCCTGCTGCGCAGTCGCGCTCGCCAGAGGCATGAGGATGGCAACGAGCAGCAGGCTCCTCAGGCAGAGAGGTCGTGGTGTCATGCTGGTCCTCCGTTCCGCCGGCGTTATGGCGTCGCGGAACGCTGAGGCAACAGAGTGCGGGAGAGATGCCGCTGCCTTTGTCACTCGCCGCCGAGGCCCGCCGCTGCCGGTTTGGGCTTCGGCGAGTCTGGAAAGGCGCTTTACCGAAGCTCGAACGGAGTGTTCGATGGGCCCGTATGAGAACCAACCTTCTCTGAGTGGTACAGGTGGGACAGGTGGTACTCGACGGGGAAATCCTGACAGCGGGTGGTACTGACCGGGATACAAGGTGGTACCGGCATTTCACTACGGCCTGTTAGCTCTTGAGCCAGTCCAGAGCGGCTGCGAGCGAGAGAACGCCCATGAAGCTTGAAGCTGTCTTCTCGTAGCGGGTTGCGATGGC
>NZ_JBAWTG010000210.1:0-5701 GCF_037106235.1 Methylobacterium nigriterrae
GACGGACCTCGGCGGTTTCGTGGAAGCGGCCAAGCAACGCTACTGGGACCGCGAGGCGAAGGTCCGCACGCTCGCTTGAGGGTGGTGATCGGCAGCCGAACGGCGACTCTTGTAGAACAGTTGCGAGAGGCAGGTGTTCGGCTGCCGACCCACAGCAGCCGGTCATTCGAGTTTGTCTCCGAGCCGGAAGGCCTTCATCAACGAACGTCCGCTTCGGTAAGACTGTGGCGAGCGGGATGTTTGGCAGGCGCGAACCGGAACGACTGATTCTGGCCGAAAGCTGCAGGTCTGTTTTCCGCCTCCGAATCGCAGAAGCAGACATCCGTTGCGACTCAGGAGGTTGTTTCAAGCTACCCCTCTCATGCCTATATGATGCCTATATTGAAGGCCCGCTAAGATTATAGAAAAAATTCAGTATTAAAATTGTTTAAGTAAAGATAAATTATCATACTTCTCTGAATATACTGATCTGCCGCACCTGAACAGGGTCCTCACGGCCCGAAGATCGAGCCGGGCCCGAGGAGTGCCGCTCGACGAGTTCAATGGCCATCTCGATGCGTTTCGGGGGAGTCTGTCCGCTTAAACGGCTAAGCAGATGCTCTGCAACTTGCCGTCCAAGTTCAGCGGTTGGCAGATGCACAGTCGTCAAGGACGGGGCGATGTGACTGGCAATCTCAAGATTGTCGATGCCAACCACGGACAGATCTTCGGGAACTGCAAGGCCACGTTGTCCCGCTTCAAGAATCACGCCGACCGCCAGCAGATCGTTGCCGCACACGACAGCCGTGGGCGGCTCCGCAAGGCCGAGAAGTTGCGCGAGACCGGCCCGGCCGCCCGCGAGCGTGAAGGGCTGTTCTGAAACTCGCGAATTCGGCAAGTCGAGCCCAGCAGACGCCAACGCCTCACGCATGCCGGCAACCCGTAAACGTGCGCGGTCATTGGTCTGAGTAAAGCCTGAAACCATCCCGAATCGTCTATGGCCGAGGCGCAGAAGATGCTCCGCAGCGAGGTATCCAGCTTGAGCGTTGTCGAAGCCGATCGAGTCCAGACGCTCGTCGAACGACCAGCTAAGCACGACCGGGATAGAAACACTGGTTAGGTGAGCCCAGGTTTCGGGCAGATGGTCGGCGCCGACAACCATGAGCCCATCGACGCCGCGGCCGAGCATCGACCGAACTGCCGCCGCTTCTTGAACTGCCGAATACTCGTGTGCAGCGAGGAGAAGTTGGTACCCACTTTTCGCCAGCGTCGTCTGCATGGCCTGAACAGCGCGCGCGAAGATTGCGTGATCTAGGGTCGGAATAACAGCTCCAATCGTGTGAGTACGCCCCGACGCGAGCGCCTGTGCTGGGCCGCCTGGGAGGTAGCCGAGAGCCTCCGCCGCCTCTCTTACCCGTTTAAGGGTATCGGGATGGACAATCGAGGAGCCGGCGAGCGAGCGCGATGCCGTTGCCGGTGAAACTCCTGCACGCTCGGCGACAGCCTGTAGTGTGGTGCGTCCCGTACGCTTCATAGCCTACCAAGCCTATGTGGCTGCAGATGAACAAGCCTGCACGCGCAATCATCAGCCAAGGTCCTAAATTAAATTCGCTTCTCATGCAATTTCGTCTTGACATGGAGCGGGATTGAACATTGAATGAAAGCGCTTTCATTGTTCCCTCTAGGGACTGACTGAAGGTGTGGCGAACCGCGAAGACGGACGCCCGATAGGAGGAAAAACCGTGAGGCTCAGCCGCCGGACACTTGTCGGCGCGACGACACTCGCCGTTCTCGCGCTCGCCTGGTACCTCGCCACCACACTCCTCGGGTTGGTCTCTGCAGGACGCTTCCCAGCCCCAGGCGACGTCGGGGCCGCTGCGGTCCAGGCGTTCGGGCGCGGCTATCCCGATGCCACGCTCTTCGTCCACGTCCTCCATTCGTTGAGGCTCGTTGCGCTGGGCTTCGTGGTCTCCGTCGGGCTCGGCGTTCCGGTCGGACTCCTGATGGGTTGGTCCCGAACTGCCGAGGCGCTCATCAACCCGGTTTTTCTGCTCCTGCGGCCAATCCCACCGCTCGCCTGGATCCCGCTCGCCATCCTGTGGCTTGGCCTTGGTGATCAGGCGAAGGTGATGGTGATCTGCTTGGCGGCTTTCCCACCTGCCGTCATCAGCACGCATGCTGGCGTCCGCTCCGTCTCACCCGCGATCGTCGAGGCTGCGCAGATGCTCGGGACGCCGCGCTTGCGCTTCGTGACCGAGGTCCTGATGCCGGCCGCCGCTCCGATGATCTTTACGGGGCTGCGCCTCTCGCTCCAGGCGAGTTGGACCACGCTCGTCGCAGCGGAGCTCGTCGGCTCGCTGGCCGGCCTCGGCTACGTGCTGAACGTGGCGCAGCAGGATCTCTATCCTGGCATGATCCTCGTCGGTATGGCCGCCGTCGGCGTGCTCGGCGCCGGGAGCACGGCACTTCTCGGGCTGGCGGAGCGCCGCGCCATCGTATGGGCCCAAGTACGAGGAGCCGCCGCGTGATCGCCTATCGCCAACCTCTCCCCTTCGGCCGCACGCTGGCGCTTGGGGCCGCCGGAACTGCGCTCTTCTTCGCATCGTGGGCCGGGCTCGCGGCCAGCGGACTTGTCCTGCACGCGTTCCTCCCGAGCCCGCTCGAGGTTGCGGAACGCTTCGTCACCCTGCTGACGACCCCCTTCGCAGGGGGCACCCTCGGTGACCATCTGTTCTCGAGCGTTCAGCGCTTCATGACTGGCTTCCTCCTGGCGGCGGCCGTCGGTGTGCCCCTCGGTCTGATGATGGGCTGGTCGCGCCTCCTAGACGACATCGTCACGCCGGTGTTCGACGCACTCCGCTTCATTGCACCGATTGCCTGGGTGCCGTTCGCCGCCCTGTGGTTCGGCACCGGGGTTGGTGGACCGATCCTGATCATATTCGCGGGTGCCTTCCCGCCTTGTCTGATCAACGCTTACCGCGGCGCCCGCTTCGTCGACCCGCGTCTTCTTGAGGCCGCCGCGATGCTCGGCACGCCGGGACACCGGGTCATCACGGAGGTGATGCTGCCTGCGGCTCTTCCCTCGATTGTCGCAGGCCTGCGCATCAGCGCCGGCCTGGGTTGGCAGTCCCTCGTGGGCGCCGAGCTGATCGTGGCCTCCACAGGCGTCGGCTACATGATGGTCCAGGCGCAAGGGGCAGTCTCGACGACGACGGTGATGGTCGGAATGGTCGCCATCGGATTGTTCGGCGTGGCCCTCGACGTGGTCCTGCGCCTGATCGAGTCCCGCATCCGTCGTCATCTCGGCCAGGCATGAGGAAAGCGCGCCATGAGCTCCATCCGCTTCGAGAATGTAGACAAAGCCTTTGGCGGCGCGGTGAAGGCGCTCGATGGAGTCGACCTCACCGTTGCCGACCGCGAGTTCGTCGCGATCGTGGGCGCGTCCGGCTGCGGCAAGACCACCTGCCTTCGCCTCGCGGCGGGCTTCGAGGCGCCGACCTCAGGTCGCGTCTTGGTTGGTGGGCAGGCCGTCCATGGTCCCGGCCCCGACCGCGCCGTGGTGTTCCAGCAATTCGCCCTGTTCCCCTGGAAGACCGTGGCCCAGAACATCGCCTTCGGCCTGCGCAACCAGGGGCTGCCCACTCCGGAGACGCGGGAACGCGTTTCGGCAGCGATAGCGATGATCGGGCTCGACGCCTACGCCGATGCCTATCCGCATCAGCTCTCCGGCGGCATGCAGCAGCGCGTGGCCATCGCGCGTGCCTACGTGCTCGAGCCCGAGGTTCTCCTGATGGATGAGCCGTTCGGCGCCCTCGACGCGCAGACGCGGGTGGTGATGCAGGAGGAACTCGTACGCCTCGCGCGCAAGAACCCGCGCACGGTTCTCTTCATCACGCACGGCGTCGAGGAGGCGGTCTACCTCGCCGACCGGGTCGCCGTGATGACCCGGCGGCCAGGCCGCATCAAGGAAATCCTCGACATCAAGGCGATCCGCGAGGCCGAGCGCTGGGATGAGTGCGCCCGGATCGAGGATGTGATGGACCTCGAATCCTTCGTCCACCTGCGCACGCACATCTGGAAATCGCTTCGCGAGGAGAAGAGTCAGGCGGCAGCCTGACCGGCACCAGAGCACTGCCCGCACTCTACAAATGTTCACTCCAGGAAGGATTGATCCATGTCGACGACGCTGAGACGCCTCCTGCTTGCCGGGGCACTCGCCCTCGCACCGCTCGCCGCTACAGCGCAGGCGCCGACCGAGAAGATCGGCGTGTCCTATCAGCCGTCGCTCTATTGGGCGTTGCCCTTCTACATCGCCACCCAGAAAGGCTGGTGGAAGGAAGCTGGGCTCGATCCGTCCTTCGCGGTGTTCCCGGCGGGCGCTCCGCAGGTCGCCGCGGCGCAGGCCGGCTCCTGGGATGTCGGTGGGGCGGGCTCGGTGCCAGCCATTCTCGGCGCCGCGCGCTTTGGCCTGCTCACGATCGGTCTCACGAACGACGAGTCGAAGACGAACGCCTTGATGGTGCGTGCCGACCGTCTCGACGCGATCCTCAAGGATCCCAAGCAGCTCGCCGGTCAGAAGCTGCTCGTCACGACGAACTCCACGGCCGATTTCGCAGCTCGGAACTGCCTGAAGAAGTGGGGTCTCGGCCCACGCGATCTGCGTTTCGTCAATCTTGGCCAGGCACAGATCATCTCAGCGGTGATCGCTGACGCGGCCGAAATCGTTGGTGTCTGGGCACCCAACACCTACACGCTCGAAGAGAAGGCGAACGCCCGGGTGATCTGCAGTGGCGCCGATGCAGGCGCCGTCGTGCCAGGTGCCCTCGTGGTGCGGGCTGATTATGCCAAGGCGCACCCGGCCGAGGTGGCCAAGTTCCTAGCAGTTTACCTCCGGGGTTGGGGCTGGGCCAAAGCCAACCCCAAGGAGGCTCATGACATGACGAAGCGCTTTTATGCGGACGGCGGCATCGAGGTCTCCGATCATGCAATCGAGCAGGAATTCGCTCTGCGCCCGACCTATCCCCTCGACGCGCAGCTGAAGGCCATGTCGCGCAGCGCCGGTGCCTCCGAGGTCGACAACTGGTTCAGCCAGATCGGCGGGTTCATGGCCGAAGTGGGAACCGTTCCCAAGGCGCCAGACCCCAAGGCCTTCATCGACGACGCCTTCCTCAAGCGCGTGGCTGATGACCCGAAGCTTCGGGCCTTCGCGACCGAGTTCGACCCGTCCAGCGTGCAGCGCTGAACGATTTCCCGAGCGCGGGCGCGCTCCTTTCCGATCAGAATGGGTGAGACGATGGCAATCGATTACGTGAAGCGCGCAACCAAGACCCCAGAGACGGAGACCGATGCGGCGCGCGAGGTCGTCAGCACCATGCTGGCCGAGATCGAGGCCCGCGGCGAGGCGGCAGTGCGCGACTATGCGCTCAAGCTCGACAAATGGTCCGGCGACATCGTCGTACCTCCGGAAGAGATTGAGCGCCGCACGCGCGACGTGCCCGAGAGCGTCAAGCAGGACATTGCCTTCGCGGCAGGCCAGGTGCGCCGCTTCGCCGAAGCGCAGCGCGACAGCGTCCAGGATTTCGCCGTCGAGCTGCTGCCGGGCCTGACCACGGGCCAGAAGCTCGTCCCCTGTAACGTCGCCGGCTGCTACGTGCCCACCGGCCGCTACGCGCATATCGCCTCGGCCTACATGTCGATCGCGACGGCCAAGGCCGCGGGCGTT
>NZ_JBAWTG010000211.1:0-5535 GCF_037106235.1 Methylobacterium nigriterrae
CAGCCCATCCTTCCTCAAGGCACGGCAGGAGGTAGAGGCTGGGGCTTCCACCAATCCGTGATCGGAGGCGCGTCGGACAGCATCCTGTCTGCGCGGTCGACCGACCCCGGCTCTACACGCAGGTCAAGAGCCTGCTCCTCCCGCTGGCGCGCAAGCCCAGCAATGCTCTTGCCGCGTAAGGGATCTCAGTTGGTCGCAAGCCGCTCGAAGATCGCATTGGCCGCCAGAAAAATCAGGGCCGCGAGCACCCCTAAAATCAGCGCGACGAGAATGGGTTGGCGCAGCATGGCTGGCCACCTTGGGCACAACCACAAACCAGCCCCCTATCAAATGGTGAAGGGCGCTGCCCGACGGCTGTGGCAGGATCGGTTTTCCAAGGTGATTTGCAGGGGGCTGCAATGCTAACGGAACTGCTGAGAGGCGGCTGGCTGCAGGGCCTGCCGTATCGCCTGGGCCTGTATGCCGCTACCGAGGACGCCGCCAACGAGCCGTGCGGCGGCACTCAGACCGACCAGGCACAGGCCGACCACCCGCAACACCCAACCACCCGCGACTTCATCCTGATGGCTCAAGCGGCACGACGCGCCGCTTCGCAGTAGTAGGCGTGCTGACCACCGCAGAAGCTCGTCCCGCCGCGCTCGGGCGAGCCGCGGTGTCGCTACTGGGGCTTGCTGTGTTTGCCGGCAGTCAGGCTTGTAAAGCCCTTGCCGCCCGGCCGCTTAGCTGCGCTCACCACTATCTTGCAGGCGAGCGAAACGGTCTTCACCGACCAACCCTCCGGCAGATGGAAGGATTTCTTCCGCACATGGGTGCAGAGAGGCGCCAGTGCTGAAACGGCCACCACCTTAGAGGGCTTGGACGGGCCCTTCGCTGGACCCGCAAGCACCGGCCCTGGCGCGGCGAGGAGCGCAAGTACGAGAACGCTGCGGAGCATGGCAGGAGATCCAAGCAGAGCCCCTCCAAGGCAACGACCTAACCTGAGCCGTTGTTCAGGCAGATATAGCGTGCGGCTTCATTCCGCACGAAGACGATGGGTAACCCATCTCCCAGGTCCCATGACTGCGCCCCGCTCGTGAGCCGCTACCAATGAAGAGGTAGATCTGAACCTCTCCGCTTCGGCTTGCGTTTCGGCCGAGATGGAGGCGCCGCATGTCCTCTCGATGCCTGCTCGCCTGCGCGGTCGCTCTCGCAGTCATGGGCTCAGAGTGCGCATTAGCGCAAGATGGCTTCCGTTTGGCACCTGCTGCGACAGGCATGGCCCTGACCTTGCCGTGGCACGGGATGGCGTTGACGGCACGCCAGCAGCCTCTCGACACGCCTCGACCCGCGCCTAGCCCGATCCTCGATGCCGTCCACGCGATGAACCTGCCACCAGCCTACAGGCGCGTGCAGCTTTCCCGCGGTGCTGAGCCACTACCTGGTGGGAAGTTGCCGAACCAGAGGACCGGACCGAAGCGGGAGCATGTCGTGCACGACATCTGCATCGGCTGCTGAGCATCGCCACAGAGGCCGGCTCTCACTGCCTCGGCGGGGAGACCTTCCGCTCCTCAGCGCCACGAACGAGCGGCTACATTGCACCGCACGATTGACAGCCAAGCTTGGCTCATGTCGGTTGCGTCCCTCGCGCAAATCGCCCGCCCGGAGCAACCCAGATCGGAGAGCCTGCCGATGGACGCCAAGCTGCTGTCACCCGAGTTTCCTCACACCGTCGTCGTCACCTGTACCGACGAGATGGTTCCCGACCGTCTGTCCCATGCATGGCGCCTCGGCTCCTGCGGCGAGGACTGGACCTGGGGACGGGCCGGAGCGGATCAGATGCGCTTCTCCTTCAAGCGCGAGACGGACGGTGTCACCTTCCGGCTCAAAGCCTTGGCAGGGATGTCCAGCCGGCCGACCGGATAGTCATCGACAGGAAGCGCTGGCCTGAACCCTATCCTCTGCTGGGAGGTTTATCGCTCTCTCAGAGGGAGAAACGCCCATGCGATATCGAACGCTCCTGCCGCTGATCGGGCTGCTTGCGCTCGCTGCCTGTAAAGATAGCGAGCCAAAGAAGGCGGAGCCCACCAATCCGCCTCCCGCCAGCACGGCTCCTGCCCCGCCTCCGCCAGCAGCTCCGAATACGGCGCCGGTCAACCCAACGAACCCTGCTCCGAATACGGCTCCGGCACCACGCTGACAGCAGAAACGCGACAGACTGCCAATGCTGGCCCCGCATTCCCATCGGGGGCGGGGCCTTTGCAGCGCCCTCGCGGGAGGCGACAGCGCTAAGATCGATCAGCGGCTGACTCCTACCCCCGGTACGTGGGATAAGGGCTCAGGCTGCCTCTCTGGCAACGACGGCTCTCAGCCCCTCAAGGAGGTCGAATGGTGGCGGCAAGCGCCATCTGCCGCATGGTCTCGATGCCGCCGTGGAAGGCGGCTTGTTCGCGTGCCGTCGTTGATGCAACCAGGGATGAGCCCGCCTCCGTCCTTTGTATCTGCGTCATTTCCATTAGTTTCCAATTAGTTATGGCAAATCTAATGAGTGGTTCAGCGGCGAGAATGCAACCTTCGGGTGTCCAGCACGATGCCGTGCTGCGTTTCACGAAGGGTCGTATTCAGATGCCTATGAAGGTGCTCGCGATGGCTGCCGCCGTCGCTGTAAGCGTCGGCCTTGCCTCGGCCGCAAGCGCTGCCGCTCTTGTCGTGACGCCGGCTGAGGCGATTGCTGGCAGCGCTCAAGTCACGAGTGCCGCCTATGGCTGCGGGCCCGGCTTTATCCCCAACCGTTTCGGCTACTGCCGGCCGATCTACCGGCCGTATGGGTACTATGGCCCACGGCGATACTATGGCCCACGGCGGTTCTACGGGCCTCGGCGCTTCTACTACTAACGGCCGCGCTGGCGTGGGGTCCTCAGCCAGCATGATGTGATCCCGGTGGCGCGCTGAGCCAGCCTCACGCAACATCGGGTTCGAGCCTGCCGGGACACGTCGGTGGGTGAGAAGGGCGGCCGCTTCTATGCCCCCAACCGGAGCAGCCGTTCTCGCGATACCCAACATGGTTCGGGCGCCGAGGTTAAAGGCGGCGGCTCGCAGTCGGTCATGCTGCCTCTCCGGGAGGACGACGAGGAAGCGAACGCAGGAAGGCAACCAGCTCCTCGTAGAGGATGATGGTCACGCCATCCAGCTTTCGGACGAGCATCGGAGGGTCGTAGCTTCACGGTTGATGCGTCCAACCCCTACAACTTCAGCAGCCTGAATGCGTCCGGCTACAAGCTCCAGGGTTTCGACCCGCCAAGAACCGGCGTCGCGGCTCCGATCAACGACGGCCAGCCGCTCGGCTCGGGCATCACCTACAACAACGGCTCGGTGTAGTACGGCGGCGTGGACATTGGCGCGGGCGCCCTGTTCGATCCGAAGTCAGCCGAAAACTCCTACCTGAACGGGCCGGCCGACGCGATCAACAATTAGGTCGCCGCCGCCTGGGCTGCGACGAACCATTACAGCGTAAATGCCGGCGTCCCGACGCGCCAGCCCGTCAACGCGTACGGGCCGGGCGGGTATCAGGTCGGGCAGTCCGCGCAGGCCGGCCTCGATTATCTCAGCACCGTCAACAGCTTCCTGCCCCAAGTCACGAACTCGATGCAGGGCAACGGCTTTGCGGTGACGGGCACTCAACCGACAGTCGGGGGCATCTGGCCCTTCACGGGTGGCATTCGCCCCGGCGCGGCTGACGGCTTCTTATGGATGGGTTAGGACAAGACTGTCGCTGGCTGCGGGCGGTTCACACGCCCGAGCCAACTGGAACAGGCTGTGAAAGCATCAGTTAGCCAGAGCGGACCTGCGCACAGCTCGATTGGCCGATCACAGAATGCCTGACGCACAAGATGTGACCAGCTTATTGCCTATGCCGGATGTGGCGGCCGGCATGCGCGACAGCGTCGAGCAGAGCCGTTTTGAGCTAGAGGTCGACGGGCAGATCGTGTTCGCCAACTATCGCCGCCATCCCGATGTGCTTGTCATCACGTATGTCTATGCGCCGCCGCAGCTGCGCGGGACTGGCGCCGCCGACCGGCTCATGGAGCAGGTTGCGAGAAAGGCCCGGGCGGACAGTGTGCGGGTCAAGGCTTTGTGCGGCTACGCCTGGGCATGGTTGCGCCGCCAACCCGCTCATCGTGACCTGCTCGATTGAGGTCGGCTGCCATCCGCATCCTGGACATGGAAAGCCCCGCCCTGCATCGCCGGCAGAGCGGGGTTCCCAATGACGAGCGGAGGCGTCCACTCGCCTTTAGTCGTGGCGCATCATGGTTAACGGATCGTTAAGCTTTTCGCGGAAGGCAGCAGGTCAGCCTCCCGTTTGATCTCTTGCTGGCGAGAATCATGTCCCCCTCTATCCAATCCAGCCCAACGGTCTTGGAACTGATTGAGGCCGGCGCTGTGAAGCCGGAAGCAATCACGAGCCTCGCTGAGACCTATCTCGCCACGCCCGGGCTGCGGGTTCATACGCTGGCGTTCGGCTGGATGCTCGACGTGGCAGAGGCAATCGCGACCCATCCGCTGGCCCGAGCCATCATAGGCAGCTCGCTGGTCTCGCCCCGGGCCAAACGCACCATGATCGCGACGGCCATTATGCTGGCACGCCCGATGAGGCTGTGAGCCTACAAAGCCTGCGGCAGGGGTCTGACGCTACCGAGGCTCTGCCCTGACGAAATGGATGACGCAATCGCTGCGGCATCTACCACGCTTACAGAACCCCGCGATGACGGCTGATCTACAGCCGCAGCAAAGGGGACGAGAATGACTGACTGCGGAATTGGCGGCGGACCGGCAGTGTGGCGCTGCGCGTGCTGCTCACAACGGTTTTCCTGCTCGCGGCCGGGATGAAGTTTGCGGCCATCGAGTTCGAGGTTTCCGGCTTTGCACGCTTCGGCTATCCGCTCTAGTTCATGTACGCGGTCGGCGTGGCGCAGCTCATCGGAGCCGGCCTGCTCTGGGTTCGCGGCTATGTCGCGCATGGTGCGCTGCTGCTCGCCGTGCTGATGGTCGGTGCTGTCGGCAGCCACCTTCGCGCTGGCGATCCGGCGCTGATGCCTGTTCCCGTGTTCGTGCTGCTAATCCTGCTCGCCAGCCTCGCCTACGCACGGCGGAGCGAGTTGGGTATCGCGGGACCGCAGAGTGAGCCGCTCACGGCCAAGTGAGCCAATAGCCACTGCCGGTCGCATCTCGGCGCGGGGATCAAGTGGTCACGCCATCAGCCGCAAGCCGGCCCAGGCGCCTGCGAAGGATGCACGAAATCGGGCTCCTGCCGTCCGTCCTCACTGCTGATGAGGAACCTCGGGCGGAGCGCTCGATGCTGTTTGGTGTGGAACACGCGATGCTCCGCTCACGCCAACCAAGGCAGCGGCGAGCACGACAAAGACCACGAGGAGGGGGCCAATCTTCATACGCACCTCCCAGGCTCTAGGCTGTGGTGAGGATTTAACTATCTGAGCCAGATGCTGATGGCTGCGAGGGTGACGAATCCTATGAAGTTGAGGAGCAGCTTGTCGTAGCGGG
>NZ_JBAWTG010000212.1:0-5405 GCF_037106235.1 Methylobacterium nigriterrae
CGGAGGCGGGCCCGCAGCTCCGCAGCATCGAGGCCGGGGCGCCAGGGGCCGAACTGTCTGGAAGTGTGCATGATCCTAGTTCTGGAATTTGTTCCTGTCAGCTGGGGTATACCTCAACGGTCGTTTTGCGCATGGCGCGCAGTGTTATGGAGTGTCGCTGTTGTTGTCGTCGTTCCGGCGGAGCCGGTGACCAGTGCCGCTGCATCCTCGTCTTCCGGCTGATACTCGATCGATCTGGATGAGTGGATGAATGCGAGTCCGGAGGGCGAGGGGCGGCGAATGCCGCGTGCGCCAGCAGGGACGATCTCGACATATCCGGCATGGAAAGAGCGGAGCGAGGTCAGCCCTCGCCCCGTGTGCTCGTCGGCTGAGGATCAGAATGGGCAGTCGTCCGACTCGCGAGCGCGGGCAGCCACTGCCTCCGAATTCCGAGCCCTGAGCCTGGAATGGACTTGCGCCATCGGCTTGTTGCGCATGCCCGGGTCGATCTCGGCCAACTCCGCGGGGATATCGCGCAGGGCGGGATACTGCTTCTGCATGGCGACGATCTCCGCGGGGGGAAAGGTGACGTACTTCCCGATGAACCCGCCCTGTCGCTCCACCTGGCCGGCTCCTCCCCTTCCTGCACCTTCCTCTCCTTTCCTCTCTTCCCGTCTCGTCCCCTCTGATTTCATCCCATCCCGTCTCGTATCGTCTCGTCCCTTCTCGTCTGGTCCCGTCTCATCTCCTCTCCTCTCCTCTGGATCCTGTGACAGCCTCTGTCACAACCTCTGTCACAGAGCCTGTGCCGGATTGCTGTTCGGCCTGCCTGCGCCGCGCTGCCTCTCGGGCCTTCTCGGTGCGGGCTTTCTGCGCGGACTTGCTCTCCCAGGCCTCCAGGGTCTTGGCTGCCAGTGTGCGGCTGTAGAAGCGGCCATCCGAGCACAGTTCGAAGTCGGATAGGGCTTCGTCCTTCACCTTCTCCCATTCCGCCAGTGCGGCCGGACCCCTCCCGAAGCCCGCGAGGTTGGCGAGCATGCGGTCGTCGTCGGGGAGCGAGCCTGCCGGAACCTGGCTCCAGGATTTCGCCATCAGCGTGATGGCCGCCTTGAAGCCGTCGCCGGTCGAGGTCACCGCGAAATCGCCGTCCGTGAGCCAGCCGATGTCGAAGGGTATGAAGGTAAAGCTCTTCAAATCGACATGCTCCGGAATGAGCGGAGATTGTACACTTGCAATAGACGTGGTATTTCTCACTTGTTGATTGCTCCTTATGGCCACATCACCTCCTTGGACAGCGCGTGGTGGGATTTATACTTTTGGTAACGCCCCTATTATCATCCGATTTTTGACCGCATTCCGCGGAATAAGTCGGGCACCTTTGCAGAGTGGCGAGCCTCATTTCGTCGATTAAATCAGGTACCTCTTTTGCTGAGCCTACATCGAGCTCTGGCAGACTTCCCATTACCTCACCCTGCTGCCAGGGCAAGCTTCATTTCATGTCGAAGTTTGGCACTTGCGGAACGCGGCCTGGATCGTCGCAGGCGCAGGAGGTGAGACGTGAGACTTAACCCGTGTTAAGGCCGCTCACCGAAGCCGTGCTGAGGAGCGCTGGCCATGACTTGGCTGCCTGTCGATGCTTTCTCTCTTGCCAACCTGCACGTCGCCGAGGGCACGCGGCGGTGTGACCTGCAGCGGGCGCTAATCTCCCACCTAAGAGTAAGCGGACGCGATACGGCTGTGGCCGAGGCGCTCCTCGTCAGCTTTGAGGAGACGCTCGGCTTCATGCGTGAGCATCAGCGGCGCCTCTCTTCCATGGGGGAGCAGCCGTGAGCGAGACGCCGCTTGCTGTAGCGATCCGGCACGTAGCCGAGGCCGAACAGCGCCGGGATCAGCAGATTGCTTTGGTCGCCGAGCTCGCAGATCGCGGGGAGGACCGCGCCGCCGCCGAGGACATGCTCCGGGAGATCAAGCAGACCCTCAGGCTCGCGCGGGCCCAACAGGCACTGCTCCGAGTCCTTGGGGATTAGAGGCTGTGGGGCGAGCGCTAGGCCCGCTCCTCATTACGAACTGGGGACCGGCTTTAATCCGTGGTAACCTCGCCAATTGAAGCCCATTCCAGAGGAGGGGGCTGTGATCACTTCCGTAAACGAGACGCCGCTTGAGGCCACAACCCGGCGGATTGGTGAGGCTGAGCAGCGCTGGGACCGGCAGGCCGAGTTGGTTGAAAAGCTCGCCGGGGACGAAGAGGCCCATGCCGCTGCCGAGAAGATGCTGCTCGAGATCAGGCAGACCCTCAGGCTTGAGCGGCGGGCCCGGCAGGCGCTTCTCCAAGGCATTGACAAGGCATAGGCCGCGGGGCGAGCGCCAGGCCCGCCCCGGCCTCATCGCCGAAGCCGAGCAGCACCGACACGAGCAGGCGCAGTTCGTCGCTCAGTAAGTGGTCGAAATCTGGCTCTTGGATTGCAGCCCACCCCTGAGGTCCGCGATAAGTAGCAAGCGGGCCCGCGCGTCCATCATCTCGGACACTCCAGCGTCCCAATAGGGCTATAGAGCCCGGCCTCTGCGCAATTCAGGACAGCCACTGCCCTCTTACGGAACCGCACTTCGCGTGAGCGCGGAACGTTCCGCTAGGCCAAGCCCTATTGGAATGCTTTGAAGCGGACGACCGCCTGCCTGTGATAATGCCGCTTCTCGAAGCTGAGCGGAGGTCGACTATGGCACGGTTCGCCGACATCCGGCCGGAGGACGAGGCGGTGGCCAGGGTCGAGGCGCACGTCGCCGAGGCCGAGCAGACCTGTTCACGGATGCGGCTTCTGATCGAGCGGATGCGAACGCTCGGTCAGGACCCGACCACGGCCGAGATACGCCTCGCACAGTTCGACCAAGCCATCGCTCGACTCTGGGCCTCCCGCCGCATCCTGCTCAGCCGCGCATATTCCTTCGAGCCGGTCCGGAACGAGGACGTTTCATAAAGCCCAGCGGGCGAGCTGCGCCTCGGTCCTGCTAAGGTCCAGTAGAGTAAGTCCGAGTGGAACGCTGTGCGGTGGCTCGATTGGCCCCTCCTACGGCTGCCCACACCCATGGCCGCCCATGTCGAGCGCACGCAGGCGAGCCAGTCGGAGCTGCATCCGCGAAAGCGCGGCGGTAAGGGCGTCGCGTTCTTGTCGGATTGCCGCGATCAGGCTCTCCGTCCGCTGCAACTCGGTCCGCACCTGCTGCGCTGAGGCGGACGCGGGTCGGCGCGGCCTGCGGTCCCGGTCGAGCACGTCCGAGAAGGGCACCTCCATCAGGAGCTGACCCTCCACGTCCGCGATCTCGAACGCATAGCGCAGGACGTGGCTCAGGCCCGTGCCTGTGTGCTGCAGATCGGCTGCCATCGCCGGAATGGCCCGGCACACATCGAGATAGGCCGCCTCCAGGCCCGTGAAGTCGAGACCTTCCCGGTCCCATTCCAGGCCGTCTCTCGTGTGCAAGTGGAAGTGAAAGTGGGGCATCTGCCCTCCGGCCGTGCTCTCACCCCCAACGCGCGCCGCTGAGGTGAGATCAGAGCGGCCTCTCGCGAGGGTGAGCTTCCGTCGTTTTCACGGGCGCGGGCAATCACACAACTGTAGCTTGAGCTAGGGGAGCAACTCACTCTGCCTCGGCCGGAGGTGGCCATGCCGCAGCACCTCATCCGCAAGCTTGAGCACTTCACTCGCCTCTCGGCCGACGACAAGCGGGCCCTTGAGGCCGCTGCGGGCCACAGGAAGCATCTGGTCGGAGCACATCAGGACATCATCAGCGAGGGCGACCGGCCTGAGCACCTCAACCTGATCCTGGAAGGCTGGGCCTGCCGCTACAAGCAGCTGGAGGATGGCCGCCGGCAGATCATCGCCTTCTTCGTACCCGGCGATCTCTTCGACATCCAAGCCTTCGCGCTGCGCGAGATGGATCACTCCATCGGCACCCTCACGCCGGTCAGGCTGGCCGAGATCCATCAGGACGCGCTCTTGCGCCTCACTGACGAGCACCCGCGGATTGCCCGGGCCTTCTGGTGGGAGGCTGTGGTCGGCGTCGCGACCGTGCGGGAGTGGACGGTCAATCTCGGCCAGCGCACGGGGTTGGAGCGGATTGGGCATCTGCTGTGCGAGCTGTTCATCCGGCTGTGCGCGGTCGGGCTGGTTGAGCACAACAGCTGCAGCTTGCCGATGACGCAGGTGGATCTGGCCGACGCGACAGGCCTGTCGAACGTGCATGTCAATCCCGTGCTGCAGGAATTGCGTTGCTCGGGGCTGATCGTGCTGAAGGACCGCCGCCTCACGATCCCGGATCTCGCCGCGCTCCAGGCGGTGTCGCTGTTCAACACGAACTACCTGCACCTTGACCGCGAGGGTCGCTACTTCGACGCAGACCAGGGGTGAGCGGTCCCGCCCCTGCATCGGTTCCATAATGCCCAGTCGGCGAACCACACTGCAGCCAAAGGGCCCCTGCAAAGGTCCGATAGAGCAAGCCGCCCCATTGGAGCGGGCCCATAGGCGCCTCAATCCCAATCCTGGCTATTGAGTTCGCAGGTCCCGCCCATGCGGGCCGCGATGGTAGACATCACCTCGTCAAGCGATCTGTGCGCCCGTTGGACCCCGAGCAGTGCGCTCTTCGGGTCGGGCTCAATTTCGAATGGTGCGAACCCCGCCGATTGGTTGATCGAACCGAGGTGGCGGCCAAGACGGTCGTCCAGGCTCCATTCGTTGCCGGAAGATCCAACGGGGTTGACGATGACGTCCATGACCGGCTCCTCACGGCCACCTTCAGCGCCGCTTCTCAATGGAATTCCGCATGCGATCTGCCGCTCTTCACGGCGGCAATCCGGCTTTCCTCACTCTGTTTCAGCCCTGCTCGGACAGACCCTCATCTCCGCTGCACGGCGAGCCATGTCGAAACTATCACCCAGATCATGGTAGCAGCCAGCACGAGAGCGAGGCCGTCGAACAGGTCCATGGCAGCACCCTGCGCGTTCGCGGAGAGCTTGTCGGCACGGAAGGCGTGCCGCATCGCCTGAGCCGTCGTCGCTCAGGTGCAGACACTGTCAGTAGGATCAGCTTGGCCGAGGGGCAGGACTCCAACGCTTGCGGGGCGCCGGCTTCTTGGGCTCTGCGCAGCGCACTGACAGAGCCCTGACGCGCTCGTTGAAGTCGCTGACCGTGACGTTCTGCGCCACGCCGTAGACGGAATGCCGCGCGAGAGCCTTTGGCATCTGGGCCTCCTGAGGGTGCCCAGAGCGGAACTGCGTTGGGAACTTAGACCAACGCGCTCGGAGGCGTCGGTTTCCATGGGGAGCTTCCATGGCCTTCTGAACCGCTCCGGGATTTTCGGAGGCTCCAACTCTTGAGAGACTGGAGCCATGACGAAGCATATCCCACCTTTCTCCCCTGAGGTTCGCGAGCGGGCAG
>NZ_JBAWTG010000213.1:0-5396 GCF_037106235.1 Methylobacterium nigriterrae
CAGCTTTCTCCATTCTGCGTCGTCCAGCATCACTCCTCCCAGTCAGGAGGAGCAAAACGCCCGCACACGGAACACGTTCAAGGCCGAACAGGCCGTAGTTGACGGTGCCGCGGCCCCGTCTCCTGCTTTGGTCAACTCAATCGGCGCGGTTAGCGCCAGAAACGAGATATGCGCCTCGATCCTTTCGCTTACTTCATGGTGGTGAACGTGCGGTCAGCCTCGCGGTCGTACGGGTTTGCAGGCATTCGTCTATACGGTCGTGCTCGCCATCGGCCCGGTACTCACGCGGACGTTGAAGCCCCAAGCGTCGGCGAAGCACGCGCCCACCGCTGCTTGAGAGCCCGGCGAGTGAGGCCCGCGCCGCGAACAAAGGCTGGCTCGCTTCGGGCGGCGAGCGAACATCAGGGAGGCTTCTCGACCGCGATGCTACCCGTCATGCCCGGATGATATTGACAGTAATACGCGACAGTACCCGTCTGCGTCAGCATGATGCGACCTGTCCCTTCCGCGGGAATTTCCACATCCCACTCACCATCGCGTGCTGTTGCGGTGTGGGCGACGAAATCGGCATTGACCCACTCGACCGTGTCGCCCACGCGGACCGAGACATGCCTGGGGATGAATGCCAGATCCTCCAACCTGACCCGGATCGTCTCAGCGGCGACAGGCGCGGCTGAGGCTGCAAGCCATAGGGCCGCGGCCAAGTGAAACCTTCGGCGCATGGACTGCCCGCTACTTCAGCGCTTGGACGACGTGCTCGGCATGCTGCTCGTGACCCTGGAAGATCTTCAGCCCCGTGCGCAGCAAGTCCTTCAGCTCGGGATTGCTCGCCGATGGAATGAGAGCGGTCTCAAGCGCGCCGTTGACGGTCTTGTGGAAGCCGACCTCGTTCTCGGCATAGGCCTTGTCGAAGGCAGACCCATTGAGCTTCTTGAGTGAAACTTCGTTCTCGTCAGCCTGCTTCACGAGTGCCTTGCTGGTGTCATTGTCCTGCGGGGTGACGTTGAGCTTCTTGACCAGCGCGAGGGCCTTGTCGTTCACCGCCTTGTGGTCACGCACCATGTCCTCGGCGAAGGCGCGCACCTCCTTGTTCCTGGATTTCTGCAGCGCGAGGTCGGCAGCCTTGATGTCGATCTGCCCCGCCGTATAGGCGATGTGGGCGATCTGCGCGTCGTTCGGCTTGATGCCTTGCGCGTTGGCTGCGGCAGTGCTCAGCACCAACGCCGCTAATGCGGAAGTTCCTCTCATGAGCATCGCGTCTCTCCATCGCAGGGCCGGAAGAGGCCCTTCCGAGCCCACTTGGATGCGGGATGCGTGAGAAGGTTCCCGCGGCCTAGGCGAGGCCGAGCCGCTCGAGCACCGCTTCGGTCAGGTGCCTGCAGCGGGAGCCGGCAAACGGGAATGCGTCGGCCAGCACCGGACCAATCTGCTGCTCCAAGTCGCGCCTCAGCTGCTGCCGCGCACGGTGCAGGCGGGTCTTGACGGTCTCCAGCCTGATGCTCAGCAGCTCTGCGGTTTCCTCGGTGCTCAGGCCTTCGACCAAGCGCGCGACCAGCACCGAGCGGAACCCGTCGGGCAGCCTGTCGATGGCCTGCTCGAGCAGGGCGCGGATCTCGTGTTGTGCCATGAGAGTTTCCGGGTCGAGCGGAGCGCTGGAGTGCGGAAACGGAATGATCTGAGCGCTGGTTTTCTGCGCCGTGATGGTGCCCAGATCCACGCTTGGGCGCCGCTGTCGGAGCCGGCCCAGCGCTTCGTTGATGACGATGCGGGTCAGCCACGTGCCGAAGCGAGCCTCGCCCCGGAAGGTATTCAGGCGCGTGAAGGCTCGCACGTAGGCTTCTTGCAGCACGTCCTCCGCCTCACCGTCATTTCGGACGATACTGCGCGCGATCCGATACAGGCGGCGGTTCTGCTCCTGGATGATCAGCCGGATGGCCGCAGGATCGTGGCGGCGTGCTTGTTCGAGGAGTTCGACCTCGTCTGCGGGGATCGGTTGATAGGTGCGTTCGACCATGGCGCTTCTGCCTGCTGGTGGGAACAGGCCTTAGATGTCGCCGATGCCCAAACGTTCCCGAGCCGAAGGCTTGCTCGGCGAAGTGTGGGCAGGCGATCGTAGAATTCGATCCTGCTACTTCACTGGCGCCAGGCATTCGCGATCCCGGTCTTGGTGCAGCAGCGTTCCGAGAGGGCATGCCCAATGGACCGTTCCAAAGGTCGCAAAGCGCCATGTGTGGAAAACAACGGGTAACTTCACTCGGCTTGCCTCCTGCCTGGCTCAGCGGCCCCTCGGCCATCCGTGGCAGGAACCCCTGTTAGGAAGTCAATTGTCGGGAATAGCCTCGCGACCGGACATCCCTCACATGCGCTGTGAAGGGCTGCTGCGGGTCAGCGGCGCTGGCAGGACGAGATGGATCGGAGGGACCGCGTCGGGTCGAAGGGGGAACGGATCAGCTGGTTGGATCCAGGCCTTAGGGCATGCCGCCACGGCCATGATATAACTCAGCCGTGAAGTCTGTCGCCTCCGGCATCCGCCCGGTGGACCGAAGAGGCCGGATGCAGATGCTCATTCCGCCGACCGTCCCCACCTCAGAACAAGAGCCGGGCGTCGTCATGTCTGCGGCTTACGCCGCAGGGCAGCGCGTGAGGGACGTGGCGATCGAGGATGCCGGCGAGTGGGCGCGTCGACCCGGTCACCTCGTCTGGATCGGCCTCTACGAGCCCACCGCCGAACTGCTTGACCAGGTCCAGGCTCAGTTTGGGCTGCATCCTCTGGCCATCGAGGATGCTCAGAATGCGCACCAGCGGCCGAAACTCGAGCGCTACGGAGGGTGCCTGTTCGTGGTCGCCCGCACCGCGCAGCTTGTCTCGGATCGCATTGCGCTGGGCGAGACGCACCTGTTCGTCGGGCGCGGCTTCGTCGTCACCGTGCGTCACGGTGCATCGGTTTCCTACACGCCCGCGCGCGAGAAGGCCGAAGCCTGCCCCACGCTCCTGGCGCATGGCGAGAACTACATCATGTACGCCGTGCTCGACTTCATCGTCGACCACTACGCGCCGGTGATGGAAGCGGTGATGGCCGAGGTGGAGGCCATCGAGGACTGTGTCGTCAAGCGTGAATTGAGGCCGGACGAAGTCGAGCGGCTCTATCTCCTGCGGCGCGACCTTCTGCGCCTGCGCACGGCCGTGGTGCCGCTCGTCGAAGTCTGCCGCAAGCTGGAGCACGGCGACCTGGTGGTCATCGACGAGGAGATGCAGCCCCTGTTCCGGGACGTGTCCGACCACTTGGGGCGAGTTCAGGATGAGATCGATGCCATGCGCGAGGTGCTGGCTTTCGCGTTCGAGGCAAGTCTGATGCTGGGCCAGGCGGAGCAGACCAACATCACGCGCCGCCTTGCGGCCTGGGCAGCCATCCTGTCCGTGCCAACAGCAGTTACCGGCATCTACGGCATGAATTTCGTGTTCATACCCGAGCTGAGGTGGCGCTACAGCTACTTCGTGGTGATGGGCGGTATCCTCACCATCTGCGCCGTACTGTACTGGCGCTTCCGCCGGAACGGCTGGCTGTAGCAGCCTGCGAGGCAATTCTTCCTTGGAAGAGCCGACCGCCGAGATCCCACCGGCCGAGACCGGCATCATCGGTTCTCGACCGGTTCGTCGCCGATCGCGGTCTGGTGGCCTGGACATCGAGACCCGCACCTTCGTACCCGCCGCCTGATGACCGCTCTGTGGCCACGCGACGTGCCCGCAACGCGCGCAGGCATGCCATGCCAGCCGACGAGCGAGCCCGGCTCAAGAAGCACATCTTGATGATTGCGGGCTGGTCGAGCGAGACTTGTCAGTGCCAATCCGAGCAGCCGCCTATCGACCCTTAGTGGCGAGCGAGTCTTGCGAGAGCGTTGTCGAGCAGGCGATCAATTTCACCACACGCCTTGAGGCTCTCGATCGCCTGGTTGAGGAGGCCGAGGAGGGTGCGATGACCCTTCCTGACGGCCATGCCGAAGGGCTTCGGGTCGAACCTGTCGCCGATGTCGATGAGCGAATAGCGCTCCGGATGGGTCGAGCCAGCCCGCAACAGGGTCAGGTTGATCATGTCGTTCGATGCCGCGTCGGCTTCCCCCCTATCGATCGCCGCGAGGTTTCCGGCACTGAGAGGTGTTATGACGTGCGTGGCGCCGGGGAGAGAGGGAAGCGCCGCGCGCATCCTCCGCAGCGAAATCGAGCCGTCCGTCACCGCGATACGCTTACCCTTCAGGTCCTCGAAGCAACCGATGGAACTCCCCTTCGGAACGAGAAGCCCCTCCCGCGTCACGCAATAGGGCGTGGAAAAATCCACCTGCTCGGCGCGATCGGGCGTGATCGTCAACTGGGACGCGATGACATCGACGCGACCCTCCTGCAGATCCCGGATTCGTTCCGCGTCCGTGACCTGGAAGAAGTCGAGACGGTCCGGTGAGCCGAAGATCTTCTCGCTGACAGCCCTCGCAAGATCCGGCTCGAAGCCCGTGATGGCGCCGGTCTGAGGATTCTCGTAGCCCATGCCGGGAATATCGAAAGAAACACCCGCGATCAGCCGTCCGTTCGATTGAAACCGATCCATAGCACCTCGCACCGCCCACGATTACAGTTGCCGGCTGAGACTCTTATCTGAGTGTTTGCGGATGGGAGAGCCCGATTTGCCCAGCTTAGCTCGAGACTACCTTGGAGCTCTGGTCGACGACGCTTCGGCAGGCCAAGCAATCCATCCGCCCATTGTTCGCCCCCCAGGGTCGGCCACGCCAATGCCTTCCTCGGCGTGCTGCTCAGGGGCGAGCGGTGCAAGAGGCCTACGTGAAGGCCCAGCTGCAGGCATTCGCCTCAGGTGCGCGCCGCAACGACATCAGTCAGCCGATGCGCAACATCGCCCGGAGCATGATCCCGGAGGAGATCGACCGAGCGGCGGAGTGGTACGCCTCGCAACCCTCGACGAGCATTCACACCCAGTGAACTTCCGACCCAGTTGTCGGTGGCGACGCCACGGCAGACGTGCGGGCTCGTGCTTCGCCCCCGTTTCCTGCGTCGGTCGGCGACTGCCGTGCGACGCCTTCAGCCTCGGTCAAGACCGAAACGAGCAGCAACACCACGCTGAGCCATGTGCGGGCCGCGAGGGTACGCTTGGGCGGAGCGTGACGTCGCGCGGTGTCATGAACCAGCCACGCAAGCAGCAACTGCGCGACGGCCGCGATGCCGCCGCGTTCGAGCGTATGGGCGGGTTCTCCGGCTGAGTGCCCGAGCCTGGATTGCCCCTCCGGCAGGCAACCTGCCTCAGCACGTTGCAATTTCAGCCGCGGCCCGTAAACGGATGCCTGGTATACCAGCGCCCTGCGTCGACAATCGGAGCATCTGCCTGTTGAACGGGC
>NZ_JBAWTG010000214.1:0-5333 GCF_037106235.1 Methylobacterium nigriterrae
TGCAAAAGCCGGAAAGGACGAGCGTTCGTCCTCTTGGCCTCCATCCGCCTCATGACCCGAAAGCTCTGTCAGAAAACATCATGATGCCGGACAGACTCTCAGCGCACGCAGTATCGTGCCCCGACGCAGCGCCGCTCGGCGACGCACCCGCTCGGTCGTCCGCACGGCAGTGCCGTGCCGCAGCCAAGCGGCACGTGGCTTCTCGTCGGGCAGGTGCCCGCCGTGGTGAGCCGGGAGCACTTCGACGTCGTGCAGGCCAAGCTGGCGACGAACCGCGGCTTCGCCCGGCGCAACAACACGGCCCACCGTTACCTGCTGCGGGCCCTGGTGAGCTGCGGCTGCTGCGGTCTGGCCTGCACGGGCCGCGCGGTGAACGGGCGCAACCTCTACTATCTCTGCAACGGCAAAGGGCACAGCACCTTCTCGCATCGCGCCACGCCTTGCTCGGCGCGGTACACGCCCGCCCGGCAGCTCGACGACGTGGTGTGGGCGGATCTTTGCGCGCTCCTGTCCGAACCGGAGCCGCTCGCCATAGCGGTCGCGCGGGCGCACGGTGGAGCGTGGCTGCCGCAGGATCTGCTCGCACGGCGAGAGACGCTGTGCCGGGGTCGGGGACATCTGCACCAGCAGCTGGAGCGGCTGACCGATGCCTACCTGCACGCGATCATCCCGCTCGACGAATATGAGCGACGTCGGCGCGACCTGGAGCAACGCGTGCAGGCGCTGTCCGCGCAGGAGGATCAGTTGCGCGACGAGACGGCGCGCCGACAACACCTCGCGGGCGTGACGGCCTCACTGGAGGCGTTCCGGGCCCGCGTGCAGGGTGGACTGGCCCAAGCCGACTTCGAGCAGCGTCGCCAACTGGTGATGCTGCTCGTGGACCGCGTGGTCGTCACAGGCGCCGAGGTCGAGATCCGCTACGTCCTCCCGACCAGCCCGGACAGCGAGCACGTCCGCTTTTGCCAATTGCGTAAAGACTACTTCGAGGACCCAGTGTAATGCATTCTCGATCGCCCAGTGCTTGCGGATCGCCCGACCGAGGACATCGGATCGTCTCGACAGCTCGATAGGAAGTAGCGGATCTCGGTTTCAACTTTGGGAGTGCCGTTGGTACTGCGCAGTGACTCGACGGCAAGAACGGTGTGCAGGTTGGGCCACGTGCTCAGCGCCTCCAGACTGGCCGCCTTGGTGCTGGCAAACACCCGTCGACGAACCAAGCGGCCATGCGCCTCGTCAAAGGTGTCACAAGCGGCCCGATGAGGAGCGCCACGGCGGAAGCAGGCCTGATCGAAATGCTTGGCTACGGCCTCGTAGGCCAGCGGGTGATTGGCCTTGAGAACCAGCAGGTAGTCGGCCCCGCGCGCCAAGATCTGTTCGGCGATTGCGGTCTGACAGCCCATGGCGTCCAGCGTCACGATGCTGCTCTCCAACGCGAGCTGGTCCAGCAGTTCCGGGATGGCTGTGATCTCGTTGGACGTCTCATGGACACGACGCTGGCCCAGCACGAGGCCCTGCTCGCTCGCCCAGGCGCTCACCAGATGCAAGGGGGATCGCTCCCGCCTCCGATCGAACGAGCGCCGGAGCGTCTTGCCATCGATGGCGATCACCTCGCGCTCAAAGCCGTCCACGAGCGAGCCAACCCAGGCCGCGAACCCGCGCTCGAAGGCATCGGGATCGATGAGCATGAACACACGCCGGAAGGTATCGTGCGAGGGGATGCCGTTTGGCAGGTCCAAGAAGGTGCGCAGCCACGCCAGCTTGCTGCGGCCGTAGAGCGCGATGTCGTCCCAGCTCTCAGCACAGGCGATCACGGCACAGACGGCAACCACCAGAATGTCGATCAGGCGATGCTCGATTTTGCCCTCGCAGCGCGGATCCTCAACAACACTGAAATGCTGAACCAGGCTTTCGATGGACATGATCCTCTCTTCGCCAGCGAGAGGGCACGTCATCATTCATCAGGCTCAGGCCCACGACAGAAATTTCATGCGTTAGCCCTGGCTTGGTGCCGGCCTTGCCGGACTTCTTCTCCTCAAAGTTTTTTGACAGCCGGCCTTTGTCAGCGCGTCGCGCTGGAGGTCGAGGTTCTGGTCCTGGGTCGAGGCACGGGCGTAGCCGACGAGCATGTCAGGATAGTGGCTCAGCCACGTTTTCCTGTCAGTAGTTTTCCAGTCACGGTTTCCTGACACAAACGGGACCGTTTGGGAGGGCTCGCGAGGGGCTCCTCGCGGGTGACAGGAAAACGGTCGTTTTCCTGCCATCCATTCCAGCGGGGCTAAGAGAGCCTGGGCCGTCCTTTGGGGCGTAGTCCGTAAGGAAGATTGTCCGCTGGCCGGACCCAAGCCTAACGGACAGGGTTTCAATCGGTGTCAGCGCTGCCCGCTGCGGTATACCTCAACGGACAAGCCGAGACATGCGCGAGGCGCATGCGCGTTCCAATGGGGTCTTATACCCCGGCTAAGCTCGCGTTCCGAACTGCTGGGGCACCCCCTTGGAAAGGGGTTTCGGTGGAAGCGAGCCGATTCACACGGGCAAGCCCTATTGGAACGAGCATGGACCCAGCGCCGGTTCGCGTGTTCAACGGAGTAGCCGAGGTGCTGCGCAGGTTCTGAAACGTCGTTCCTTGCCGATGAGCGCGTGCTCCCTCAGCGCCGGGAAACTGTGATGCCGGATCACGAGCAGATGATGAGGCGCCAGCAGGTGCTGGCCAACTTCGGTGAGTTCGCCCTGTGCAGCGAGGATCTCGACGAGGTGCTCACCGAAGCCTGCCGCCTCGTGGGTGAGGCACTCGGCACCCATCGCGCCAAGGTCCTGGAGATCCAGGAGCACGGGCAATGCCTGTTCGTGCGGGCCGGCGTCGGCTGGGACACAGACGTGGTGGGTCATGTCCGCCTGCCTATGAAGGAGCACTCCTCCGAGACGTTCGCGATCAAGGAAGGCAAGCCTGTCATCACGCAGGACATCCACACGGAGGAGCGCTTCGAGGTTCCCGAGTTCATGAAGAAGGCTGGTGTGGTCGCGCTGGTCAACGTGCCGATCTTCCTGCTCGGCAGAAAGGCCTTTGGCCTGCTGCAGGTGGATGCGAGCGAGCCGCGCGACTTCGCTCAGGAAGACATCGAGTTCCTGCGCACCTACGCCACCATTCTCGGGCCGGTGATCGACCGCCTGTTCAAGGTCCACGACCTGCAGGTGGCACTCGATGCCAACAAGCACCTGCTGCAGGAGCTGCAGCACCGCATCAAGAACCACATCGGCATCATCACCTCCCTCGTGCGCATGCGGGTCAAGGAAGTGGGCTCCGACGAGGCTCGCCAGGAACTGGCAGCGGTCGGCGAGCGGGTCGAGGCGCTGCGGCTCGTGCACGAGCTGCTCTATGCCGCCAACTCGGCCGAGCGCCTGCGCCTGCGGCCCTACGTGATGCGGCTCATCGAGAACCTCTGCCACATGCACCAGGGCCAGTCCGGCAAGGTACGGCTGGAGATCGAGGTGGAGGAGGTGGACCTTGGTCCCGACACGGTGGTGCCGCTCGGGCTGATCCTGAACGAGTTCGTCACCAACAGCCTGAAGTACGCCTTCGACGGACAAGGCGGCGTGATCGCCATCAGCGTCGAGGCGCTGGAGCAGGGCGCCTTCCGGGTCCGCATCCGCGACAACGGCAAGGGACTGCCGAGCGAGCCTCAAGCGGCCACGCCGGGCTCCGGCACGGGCATGCGGCTGATCGAGGCGCTGGCCCGTCAGATCGGCGCGAGGCCGCACTGGTCGTCCGTAGGCGGCACGGCGCTCTGCCTGGAGTTCACGCCACGCTGAAGGTGTGTGCGGCTTTGGTCCGACATCTCACGTTGCCGCAACGGATCACGGCAGCCTGGGTTAACCTACTGCGCGACTCCGGCGCTTCGCTTGACAGGCGCACATGTCCAATCCGTTCATCAGCAAGCTCGAAGGGCGCTTTGCGCTCTCGGACGCGGACAAGGAGGCCCTGACCCGGGCCAGCTCCAAGGTGCGGTACGTGCCGGCGGGCGAGGACCTGATCTCCGAAGGCGACGCGCCGGAGCACGTCTACCTCGTCCAGAAGGGCTTTGCCTGCCGCTACAAGCTGCTGCCGGACGGCGGGCGCTCCATCATGGCCTAACCTCGTGCCCGGCGACATGTGCGACTTGCACGTCGCCATCCTGGGCGAGATGGACCATTCCATCGGCACGCTCTCGCACTGCGAGGTGGTCGTCATCCCGCGCGAGACGATCCTGGACCTCACGACCCACTACCCGACCATCAACCGCGCCTTCTGGTGGACGCGGCAACCTTGCGCGAGTGGCTGGTCACCATGGGCCGGCGCCCGGCCGACCGGCACGTCGCCCATATCCTGTGCGAGGTGCTGGTACGCCTGCAGGCTGTCGGGTTCGCGACGGGCAACAGCTACGAGTTGCCGATCACCCAGATCGATCTCGGCGACACGGCGGGGTTGTCGAACGTGCACATCAACCGTGTGCTGCAGGACCTGCGGGGCCAGGGATTGATCGTGTCCAAAGGCAAGAGCCTGAGCATCCCGGACGTGGAGCGCCTGAAGGCCTTTGCCGAGTTCAACCCGAACTACCTGCACCTGGAGCCCAGGCAGCAGGCCCCCCGCGCGGTGAGCAGGAGCGTAGGCCAGAACGATGCGCCGCCCTCTGGAATGAACTGAGGCGTGCCCCCGAGATTGGTCCTAACGTACCTGCGTCTGGAAGCGAGCGGTTGCATGAGCCTGCACTTGCAGCCTGTCCGTGTCAGGATGCGCGGCGGCAATACCGAGAGCCAGCTCGTGTTCGTCGATGGCGCTCTCGTCGCAATCCTGACGCATCTCTCGGACGAGTACGGCGACGAGGCCGGGATGTGGTTCCTGGAGCAAGGGTTCGGACCGGTCGAGGATCGGCTCAACCCCAAATTCACGGGCCTCGACGAGGCGCAGAGCTGGATCATGCGGCGGATGGCTGGCACCTCAGCGCACGGCTGAGCAGAGGATGCTCCATAACGCCCAATCCGCGAAGCTCCCCGCACGCCGACTGGATCCACGTCGCCGGCTTCGCTCCCGTCCACTTGCCCTAAGTGATTGCCGCTTTCTGCTCGCAACGCGCAGCATCGTCGCGCGCCCCGAGACGCACGGGGTGGCAGGCACCGGCCGCGCGTGTTGCCCCCTCAGCTCGACTTTGGCCATTTGCGGCGAGTCGAGTGGGCTGAGGTGACGAAGCGGGCATGACGGGTAGGCTGGCGCTGTTTCCTGCAAGAGACACCGCCATGTCCCCCCTGCCCACCCGCTTCGCCGGGATCATCCTGGCGTTCGCGCCGCTGTTCGTCCATCG
>NZ_JBAWTG010000215.1:0-5315 GCF_037106235.1 Methylobacterium nigriterrae
TCCCTGTCGGGCTGATCGCACCGCTCTACCGGGCTGACGAGAACGAGTTCGCAAGGCTGCTCGCCCCTATATCCGAGTACGCCCGCGCTCGGATCGCGGCCTACTGTGTCGAGCGGGATAACCTGCACGCGTTGGCCCTGAAGATCGCAGGCACCTGCGAGGAGGCGACCCTGATCAAGGCGGCAGGCGCGGAGATCGGCGCGGCCCTGTTCACGCAGTCACGCATCGCGGAGGCGAGCCGGCCGGTGCCGGCCGCGGTGCCGGAGCCGGTTTCTACCCCGATGCAGATCATCGATTTCTCGGTGGCGAGCCACGAACAGGAACGGCCGGAATGCCCGAGGGCCGCCTGACACGGCACGGCTACCTTGCTCTGCAGTCACGCTCGTCCTGGCGCGCGGGCCGGTGGTTAGCGGTCCTGTCGCTCAGTTTGCCGGCCGCCATGCTCTTCCTCATCCTGCCGGTTCTCGGCCCGCTTCTCGTCCACCTCACGCTGTAGGCGCTCAAGCTGGCGGGCGGCCTTGGCCTGCCACGCTTGGTCGTGGGTTGAGCCCTTCATGGTGTTCGTGGCCGTCTTAGCGCTTTGCGCCTGTGCCGGCGCGACAAAGGCCAAGGCGATGACGGAGAACACGAGGCGGCGCATGAGGGCGAGGTGATGTTGACGAGAAACAACCGCTAGGCGCAGCAAAACGCACCAAGGCGGCGGGGCTCCTCTAGCGAGAGGATGGCGCAATAGCGGGGAAATCCAGCCAAGCCCGCGACGCCGTTCCTGAGCCACCTTGCGCCGAGCAATGATCAGGGTGCGACTTCGCCAAGATCCAGGTACATTTGTGAGAGAGGTGGGTCCCGGAGCCGAAGCTCCGGGTTCTGTTTCTACGGTTACCCTACCGCAAGATGCTTACGCCGCGAGGCGGGCATCCATGACAACGTTATCGTTGGCATTTAGAGTTTTGGTCAGATGCCTGGAATAGGGATTGCCTACGCCAAACCGGTCGAAACCTTACCGACAGTCGCACCGTCTCCCGCCGAAACGAGATAGGACTCGCGATCCCTTTACCGTCCAGTCGATCCTATTTCGCCCCCAACAGAAGCGCATCACGATGCGCTCATGGTGGAGGCGCCGGGTACCGCCCCCGGGTCCTGAAACGTTATTACGAACCGGTCATCAACCGCAGACGGGATATGGTCGGTCCGGCTTCGGAAAGCAACACCGCAAAGCCGACCGCTTGGCCATGATCAGCCTCGGCATGATCATGCTCTGGCTACGCCGCTTTGCAGCTGCGCCCTACGATGCCTGCAGCAGCTGGCCCCCAACCCCCTCTAGGCACTCGCCCCGGGGATTGAGCCGTCTCCCCATCTCCTTGCCGGGCTTGAATGTCAGAGACTTCCTCTCGCTGACAGCGACCGCCTCGCCCGTTCGAGGATTACGCCCTGTCCGGGCTCGCCGCTCCTTGACCGAGAAGGCGCCGAAGCCGCGGATCTCCACCCGGTCGCCAGCTCCAAGGGCATCCACGAGCCTGCCGAGGATTGCTTTCACGATGGCCTCGCAATCGCGCTCGTAGCGCTGCGGGTTCTGCTTGGCGAGGCGGCGGGTGAGGTTGGACTTGGTCATGGGCCGGACACGAGCGCGACGTGCTCGTGGGCTCAAGGCGGCTCAACGCATTGGAGCGAGAGACATCTCCTGGCCGGCGTGGCCTATGCCACCTATCAAGGCGTGGATCGCACGATGCACCCGCTGGCTTGCGTTGGATCAATGCACTCGCTCCGCCACTTCGCTGTGCTGGCGGGTCCAGAGCAAGGCATGCTGCGATGCCCCTCTACCGCATTAGCCTCCTCGCTGCGGACGGCACGCTCCACGAAGAGCACGAGATCGATTGCGAGCACGATGACGCCGCCATCGACCATGCCGGTGGGCTCAACCACCCTCATGAAATCCACGTCTGGGATGGAGAGCGCCTGGTCGCTCACTTCCACTCGGAGGCAGGATTACGCTCGCCGTACTTGCCCTAAGCGCGGGCATAGGTGCCAGGGCGCTCAACGTTGACTTAACGGTGCCGGCCACGCGACATGGCATGTCCGGCAGGCTCGCTCCCGCGAGTCGTGAGCCGGAGAAGGAAAGATCACCGCCGCGAGATAGGCCCTAAAACGACTACGGCCCCCCAGTCGCCAAACTGGAGGGCCGCGAAATCGAAGGGCTTGTGAGAAGCCTCAAGCAACTCCTCACAAGCCACATGACCCTTCGGGAGTCAAGACGGAACGCCAATTCCGTCAACGATGAAGTCGTGCCTGGACCCTAGCCGCGGCCCGAGCAGGGCTGTGAACGATGTTTCGCGAGACGATGGGGGCTGCCATCGCGAGCGCCCGAACGCTGGCGCAGATGGACGAGCTGTCCCGCCAGGTGTGGCAGGCACACGCGAGCGGGGCAGTGGACGATGCGGGCGCTCAGAGGCTCGCTGAGCGGCTTCACGAGCGCCGCAGCACCATCCGGGCCGGGATCGTGCCCGTAGGCGTCCCTGCCGGCCGTATGAGCCTCTTCCCGCCTCGCAAGCGGCCCTCCTCGCCTGACCGGATCGCCTCCCGCGACAGGCGCCGCCTGCTGGCCTGCTCCGGCCCGATGCCGCCGGGTCTCGCCGCCCGCTTCACGACGGGAGAACTCGCCGTCCTGCGCATCGTCGCCGACGAGGTGGCCGAGAAGGGCGTGTGCGGGCTCTGCATTGACGCCATCGCCGCGAGGGCAGGGGTGTGCCGGCGCCTGGCCCAGAGCGCCATCCGCTTGGCCGAGGGCGATGGGCTGTTGACGATCCAGGAGCGCCGCCATCAGGGGCGCCGGAGCGATCCCAACCTCATCCGGATCATCAGCCGCGAGTGGCAGGCCTGGATGCGCCGTGTCCGTGGAACCACGGCCAAGGGGGGAGGGTGCAAAAGCCTGCACCCCACGGATACGAGGGTGTTAACTCCGGGGACAAGGAGGCCAGCAGAACCGCTCAAGAAGCTGCCGGAACGGCAGGGTCGCCTTCAGGGAAGTGGATCACCAGAATCGGCGCGGATGGCGGAGCCGGTGAAAGCTATGCCATGAGGGCATGCGGCCGGACGATATGACGAACGGGAGAGCCTAGTGAATCGGGAGCTCAACAAGCTGCTACGCGAGGCGCTCATGTGCAGCGTCTACGTAAGCCCGGTGGAGCCTGGGCCTGAATATGAAGAGCTTCAGGAAATAGGCCGGCGCGCCGGATATTGAGAAGAGGAGGGAGGGGGAAGATGACGTTTCTGAGCGGCGATGCTCTCGGTACGGCGATCAAGATTCCTTAGGGCTATAGGAACCTCAATAGGCCCATTGACGGGTAATTGGATCCTCTCTGAATGTCGGACCTGATCATGACCGATGCGCCCAGCCACAGTTTTCTATGAAGCGCACTGTCTTGCAATGAAGATGGCTATTGGGTGGAGAATACAAGCTTGATTTTCGAGATGAGGGCAATGAGAGGCGCATTACTATTTATTTTGATAATTTTTGGTGTTATGCCGGCGTTAAGCGAAGATATGAAATCTGCCAATTATCTTGTTCCTCATTGTTCCACACCGCCACAGACAACCATGGCTGGGGTTTGCCTAGGCACAATCACTACGTTAATGGCGCTCGGCCCTTATCTGCCCGCAGCAGTACGGTCCTGTAGACCTGACGGGGTAACACCAAACCAAGGCATCCAAGTCGCTCTTGCTTACATCGGACGTAAGCCAGAGCGCATGCATGAGGATTTCAGGATGCTTGCTATGGAAGCATTTAAGGCGGCTTGGCCTTGCCGCTGATTTGCGACAGTTTGCGCTGTGTCGGCCGCCAGGAGTGGCGCGCTGAGAGGGAACGATGCGCCACTGCCTGGGGCTTGTCCCTGCTCTCACCGTTTGTGGCGCCCTGTCCGCGGCTGAGCCCCCGCGCACCATCGAGCGCATGCTCAGCGAGGAATGGGATATCGCCGGCTATGTCGGGACCTTCGACAACCGCTCCTCCCTGATCCTGTTTCGCAAGAAGGGCGTGAACTTCCTGGTTCAGTGCTCGATCCTCTACGACGTGACCAGAAGCCAGAGGGTCGTCACGAACTGCTATGAACTCCACTGAGCCAACGGACAGTCGGCGCGACCCCGGCTAGCTCGATCCACACCTGTAGCGCTTGAGCGCCTCGATTTGCGCGATGAAGGTGTGCGCCAGCTTGTTGAAGGCCCGCTCCGCCACAGAGCTGTGGAGTGTCTGACGCGATTTAATAATCTGACAAAAAGTCCATTGACGTCAGTCACTTGGGTACAAATGCTGGTGTTTGGCGTCGGGCACCCCATCCATGTCATGAAGCGCGAAACCCTCAAAGGCCCTCTCTGGATCTTGATCCTCTTCCTCGCCTCCGGCTCGATTGGCTCGTCCCAGGGGGCCTCCCCCTCCAACACGGCCACGCCCGCGCCTGAGGCCGCACGCAAGCCCGGCCCTCCCTACCAGATGCACGGGGCCAGCCATGCCCAGCAGCCCTGGTCGCCTCGTGCCTGCCGGGCAGGCTCCATCAATACCGGCGTGGTCGAAACGCCCGACTTCATCGGGCGGCGCTACCGGATCCACAAGTTCGCCAGCGGCCACGGCTGGGCCAAGATCCGGTTCAGCATCCGCGGGCGCATCTTCGAGAACGGGTTCTCGCTCGACCCCAAGGCTTCCGAGCGGCCACCGAGGCTGGTCTGGGGCCAGCGAGATCGCGCCCTGGAACGGCGCACGGGCGCCGCCGAAGCGTTAGTTCTCGAACGGTACCCGACCACCGGAGGGCTGGTGCTCTCACTCGACTGCCTGCAGCCCGGTGGCCCAGTCGGCACGCCGGCCCCTAAGCCCAAGCCCAAGCCCAAGCCCCGGCCTGAGGGTGGTTGCCGTATCGAGCGCGCCACCCTCACGGCCGAGCGGCAAAATCCCGTGGCCCGCCCGACCCAGATTGACATTCGTCAGCAGATCCCCGGGGACGACAACTTCAGAAATATCGGCAGTGTCCTGGTTCGGCCCAATCCGGCTGGCGGGCTCCTCGTCGGGCCCGTGCGCCCGGCCGCTTTGAACCGGGAACTCGGCGTCTGGGTCAAGCCCGGTGACACCCTTGTGGCCACTGACGTCTCGCAGGACGAGAAGGAGGGCCGGATGGGCGGCGGGATGACGGTCAAGGCGGGGGACAGCTACGTGCTGGAGGTCGTCGCCTGCCCCGCCCGGCGGTCGCGGTAGGTGCTCTAGCCTGTCGTTCCCTGTGGGAGGTCGCTGACTGGCTCTCCGCAGAGACGTCTACCTCTTCCTGGGGAGGGTGCCG